>NZ_JBNGHF010000002.1:0-206717 GCF_050611805.1 Methylotuvimicrobium sp. | reverse complement strand
GTTGGGCACATTGCTGTTTCGGTTCGTATTGCGGTTCTACCCTGCTATCCGACGTTCGACAGTTTTAAATGGCGGCTGGTAACACGACTGCTTGTATTACACCAACATGCAAGAAATTGATACCGGGCCCGAACGACGACCTACTCATAAAGACCTTGCAATCGTTAATTTCGGACCATCCGGTTCGTTTGGTCTGGGTCGGCGAAGAATGGTACCGGATCAGCGGTGTAGTCGACGCCGAAGGGAAACGTGTCGCTCACGACTTGATCGAATGCGGACGAAATCTACAAACCTTGATCGGAGCACGCAAACGAACAAAAGCTGATCGCGACACGGCAATCCGGACAATCCTTGTATTTGGCCGTGCAAACCGGCCCCTGCTGCGAAAACTTCACGCTGATCCAAATCGATAAAACCCGTGAAGTATTCGACCGTTTACTGATAAATGACCATGCACCGCCGGAAGATATGGAAGAAATCATCGACCCGCTGAATCCGGCCGGAATTGAAAACGTTCCAGTCGGCACCTCGCGCTACGCCTACCGGCGGAAAACCGATATCCGATTATTTATGGACGCTATCAACAAACACCACGCCTTCGAGCATCCCGTGCAGCGTTTCATCGACGACTGGAACCGCAGCAGCGCCGAACAAAAACACTTATTCACGGAAGACCGGCTGATTCGTCCGTCTCAATACACCGGACGATTCGGAGAACAGATCGTCAACGCAGAATTAATCAATACACAAAACAAACGTCTGCCCTATCTCGAAGATTTAACCGGTAAAAAAGGCACCACCCTAAACGATCTGTTAAACCGCTTCGACCGTTAGGCCGGATATTCCTTTGCGTGGTTTTTTTACATGGTGAAAAGCAAGCTGGTATCGCCTTACAGCGCCCAAACGGTTTATAAGGACATCACCGGCGATTTCGCATACCTACCGCAACGGGACGAAGCCGTGCTGCGCGATTGGATCGCTAATCCTTATTATCTATAGCGTAACCGGCCTAATCGTCCGGTCGATGGCGCCGCGGTCTGCCGGGAAGTAAAACTCTGCGCCCGCGATCAACGGCACGTCGACCGATGCCTCGACACCGCAAAAGGAACATGTCTCGTTGGTTTTTTGCATAACCGCTCCACTTAAGTTTCATGATGTGACCATTACTGGAGGTGGGTGAATAGTGAATAGAAAATAGTGAATGGATCATGAAACCGGCCACCGGTAATTATTCACCCCCTCTTATATCGCGCATTCCCAAGCTCTTTGCTTGGGAATGCGATACGAGAAGCTCCAGTTTCTCGAAACCGGCAAGCAAGAGCTTGCCGAAGAATTTCCCAAACCGGAGTTGGAAAACAGTGAATTTCCTATTCCCAGCAATCCGCTATCCGTTCACCATTCTCGAGACAACCCGGCCAGCCAGGTACGCTGACAATTACGCCTATACCGTTCCTGCATAATTTGCCGTATTTTCGGCGTCGCCTTTTGCAGGGACAACGTTTCCGCCTTATGAATTTGAACGCACTAGAGCAAATGGAAGCCGATTTCGGTTTCGACGATGCCGCTGATATCGTTTTTTTTCATTGCAAACAGCGTTTCGTCGATTTCGGAATACAACGTGCCCCGCGCGAACACGCCGAGCATTCCGCCTTGCAGCGCGGTCGGGCATTCGGAATGTTTCAACGCCAAATCCTCGCATTTATGAGGCTTGCCCTGCGCTAGTCGCGCAGACTCCGGCAAAACACCCGGCGCTACGGCTATCGGGGACTAAAAATCTTCACTTCGCTGGCGCTCCGTTTCCAAGATTTTCAGCGGTTGCGTTTGAGTATCTCGGCCATCGTCGATCACCCCGCCGCAGGGTACGCCACGCATACTGTTTCGCCATCCGTGATAAGTGTTGCGGCTTTCCACGGCGCCGGGGCCCTAACGGCCGACCAAACCGGACTCTCGATCGTCAGCGCCAATTGCCGAACCAACTCCAGCATGCCCTGATAGCCCTCGTAGCTGAATTCGCGCTCCTGGTTGATGTCCAGAAACGGCACGCGCGCCTTCAACGCGGTATACATGTTCCGGCCGCCGGCGATCAGAATATCGGCCTGGTAATCACGGACGATCTTCAGCAAGGCTTTCGGGCTGCCGTCTTCGATCATCACGGTATCCTCGCCCATCAACTCGCGGATGCGCGCCTTGTCTTCCTAGGTCGACTTTTTCGTGCCGGTCGCGACGACTACCTTGCCCAAATCTTGTAATGCCGAAATCACCGACCAACTCTTCACGCCGCCGGTGAACAACAGTACGCGCTTACCGGCCAATCTTTCGCGCCAGGGCTCCAAGGCCTTGCGTATCCGTGCTTCTTCGCGCGCGATCAACGCTTCGGTACGTTCGGTCAAATCGGGATCGCCGATATCGTCGCCGACCAGGGCCGGCACGCAGGTGTTGTAGATGGAGACCGCCGGCGGATCATAGTTGTCGATCGCTTGCTTGATCGAATTGTTAATGGCCAATTAAACTGAGCCAGAAATGGCCAACAATTTTGAGCCACTTTTTCAGACTTTATTTGTACCAATAAATCTGACAGAGTCCCTGAATTTTTTCCAGGGAGCGTCATGAAGGAGTGGATTGTGATCCATCAGATTAAAGCGTTATACAACGATGGCAACGGCTTATCCGAGCGTCAGATTGCCAGTCAATTGGGTATTTCCCGTAACACCGTGAGCAAATACCTGAAGCTGTCGGCTGCGGACATTAGTGCCCTGCAGGAAGAGATAGCCCGTGGTAAGAAGCTGGACGATTACCGCGTACATTATTCAGTTGCTGCAAACCTATCCGGGCTTGTCAGCGGTCAAAGTGCTGTGCAAACTGAAGGCCAAAGTGTATGAGCTATAGCCTAATAGTATTTAGTTACCACTGTGACTCGCCGGTTTCCGGGTCGTACATCTCATGTACGATTTTATGACGGTTGGCAATCAGATCCTCGATACTCGGCGATTGTGTCATCGCACGCTGAATAGCTAACTTCATCGCTTCATAATTGGTTCGATACAAATCTTTGCGATCAAGGTTTGGATCGGTTGCGCATTCAGGTGCTATCCATATCATTGCGATGATGCAAATTTCATTGGCCTGGTCGGCCGGAATCACGCCGTCGATTACACTGTCCAGTACTGCATCGGCGACTGCCGATTGAACGGGGCCGCCGAATAGATTCACATAGTCGGTCGACTTTATCGTAACTTTAGGTACCATGATGGTAGCAGGACGCACTTGTTGGTTACAGGCCCGTATTGCAAACATCCGAGTATGCCCTTCGGTTTGCCCCATTAAATTGGCAAATGCGTGGCCTGCAGGCCCTTTAACGCTGCCGATAAGAATTTCAGGCATGGCATCCGTGCCTTGCCCTTCGCTGGAAAATACGGTGGCTTCACCGGTTCTAAACCAAATTGAATCTGACATATAAAACACCTGTAAGGTTAAAAATCGGCATTCTATTCCTGGCGTATAGCAATCCGCAACGAATAAAATTGCAATCGTTATCTACGACCCAATTCGTTGCCGAGCAATGAGCCGGCCGCCGCACCGATGCCCGATGCAATCGGATCGCCTCTTCCAATTTCATACCCTAACATGCTACCTACAGCGCCGCCTACCAGACCTTGAGTGGATCCTTGATCATAGCGGCTATAGCGTGGAGCCGGTACATAGGCAGGTGCCGGTATATAACGAGGCACTGTCTCGTAAACAGTGACTCTTTGCGGATAGTGATGGACCTCTTCGCGATAATAAACGCGTTCAACCGTCCGGTATCGTTTAGCTCTATGCTTCGGTTGGTAATAGTGTTTGCTATATCCTTTACCTCGACCCTTATGATGATGTCCGCCTGAAGCCAAGGCCGATGTTGAAAAAACCAAACCTGTGATGATTATTGCAATGAATTTCATCATTTTTGAATCTCCTGAAAAAAAGTAACGCGTATAACGGTTAACGTATCCGTAGCCTTTTAGCTATGGTCGGGCTACATTTTCCAAGGCTTAACTTAATGACGACTTAACGAATTCCGGGGTTCGCTTGCGTAATGGTAATTTTTTGTTTTCGCTCAATGCAAAAAACACGATCAGAAAAAATAATAAACTGAGTCGAGGCGCTTCGAATGGGCTTCCAACTGTACCGACAACCACGAATCCCGAAAACGATGAGAGTAAAATCGCCGCATAGTAGTCACCTTTGCTAAGCGCTTTAAGCTGTCGATAACAAGCATAAATCAGCAAGATTATAAATGCAGTGGTACCAAACCAGCCTAGATCGAATAATAGATGTACCCAAAAATTGTCGATATTGAGAGCCTGGTGATTATCGATCGTAAAAAACCAATAATCCATACCTTCGGAAAAGTCGCCATTGCTAAGCAGATTTTTATTATTAGAATCAATTAAGCTGATATTATCGATGTCAATGACATTGCCTTGACTATTATTGTAAACACCCAATTTAACCGGACGTCTCGACAATTCCCCCACTGTTTTACCCAAACTGGATCCGACATATTTTGTATTTAAGATTTCTTCCGTCCGGCTCCAGGTGCCCGGCTCGGAATTGATTCGTAAGGTACTCCAGACGCAACGAAACGAATATAATAACGATTTTTCACAGATAGGGAATGTAACCTCCCCTTGCCCCGAATCCGTTCGTAAATCTGCAGACAAACGATATTTGGTGTCAGGCTCTATCGCGACTTGTTGGTCTAAATAAAGCGCCCCCCCTGCCCCTAAGCGCAAATAGCGATTTCCATCATCGTTTTGTATCGTATAAGTGGCCGGCATGCCAATGCCTCTATGCCACCAAAAATAGGTTCTTGGGTAACTGCCAACGCCCATTCCAAATAAAGTCGTCATGACATCTTCATCTCTCATGTCGAGAATAGCTTGCCAGTGTTGTAGGCGAACATCCAGATCTTGATCGATACGCTTGAAGCGCTCTTGTATAAAGCCGCCTTGAAAGACCGGAATGACCATGACCGGAACTAGCAATACCACACTCAACAGCGGTATTGATTTTCGGTTAGTGCGCAAATGTTTCGCATTAACGGCAAAAACTAGACTGATCAAAAAAACGATCAACGCTATAGCAAAAGCCAGATAAGGTCCCCGGGAAAAGGTCACCATCAGGACATAAAGGCCGGCAGCAAAAATTCCAAAGCCGGCCATTCCGCCTATCAATCTGCGAGGCGCGTAGAGAAACAGCATCGCAATAAAAGGTAATGCCAAGACTAAATAGGCATCGATATGCCCACCGCCGGTATGCATGGTTGAAAACATTGCGGTGATGCGATAATCGCTTTCAAAATTAAACAAGCCGGAAAACAAAAAGCGCTCCCAAATCGAAACGCTAATGACGCCGATCAATCCCAACAATGCTCCGTAACCGAAATACTGTTTTGCCTTTGGGTATTGCTGCAATGTTTGTTTTAACAGATGAAACAAAAAGAATGCCCAAATGACCCCCTTGCCCACTCGTAAGCTATTATAGTAGCTGTAGTAATTGGAAAAGGCGTTGATATCGATGTCTTGCAGCGGAAATAAGCCTCTGTATAGGCTAATTAGGTAAATTAACGCAAACATCCCTAAACATAACTTAACCGTTCCGGAAAACTGTCGGGTTAATCGAATGCTGGATTTTTGCCAATAATAAACCGCAAGGGTTGTCATGACGACCAGATCGAACTCGTCAAAAAAGAACCGACCGGTCCAAGGGGCAAAATCCAGAACCGGTAGCATTGCCGGTAAGACGAATAGCCAAGCATGGGGGTAACGAAACAATAAAACCCCGTAAGCAATCAATAATGCCGATAGCAATGGTGCGCCGATCGGATAATTCAATAAAGCCCAACCAATAATCAACGCAAGAATCCCCGATAATACGCGCCAACGTTTATCGATTTCTTCCGGTTTGACGGTTGCCGATGACCGAATAGGATCATCCTCTGAAATAGAGTTTTCGTGATCGTGGAATGCTTCGGCAATCGATAATCCCCTTCCCTGCTTGATCTTACCATTTGAAAACCAGCGCATCGCATGATTAAGCAATTCATAGACCAATGCCGCCGAAGCAAATGCGATCAACACATCGGTCGGATCGGGATGCTTAGGCGCTAAAAACAACTTGCCGGTTTCTATCAACGTAGCAAAAACAGCGGCAGATAATCCGACTAAACACCAATGAACTCGCTCAGGTTTGGAGTCCGCATAGTTCCACAACCAAAATGCCAAGCCGATCGGAAAATACATGCCGATGTTGCTGAGTAAGCTCACCATGGCCAAGGATTCGGTCGTGTAATAGAAATAGTAAAACGGTAAAAACTGAACCGTATCGAGTTTTTCAAGCGCCTTTTCAAGACCGATCCAATTCCCGCCGGTCCAGCCGTTCAGTGCGGCTACCAAAAAAACATGAAGAGGAAGAAGCGTTAACACCGTGGGTTTTAAACAAGCGATCCAATAATCTTTGTCGTGTTTAGAAAAAAAGGCAAACACAACCGCGCCCACCCCCAATCCGGTCATACGGGTCAACACCGAAATGCCTTGCGCCACGCCTGATGCCAAAAATAATTGACCGATTTCGACGAACAATCCGATAAAAAAACCGGTTAAGATGCAAACCAGTTTGGGGTGCGAAATATAAGGCAATAAACAGAGTAAAATGCCTAACGGAATCAATACGACTATTTCGGCCCCCAGCTTGACCACACAGCGAATACCATCGGCTCGGCACGTATCGATGGACATAAACAGGCTGTGATTGCCCGAGGCCAACCGAGTGTCAAACTCTTGATGGGATATAACAAAATCGAACGGAAAAAAACTTAAGGCAAAATAGATGGCGATATAGAAAATAATCGCCGCTTTGATCGATAGAAAATTACCAAGCGAGAGATGACGAGATAAACGGCGGAAATAATCGCCTGAAAATAACCAAAGTCCTACGCCCATGGCCGAGCCCATTGCCTCGGCGATCAAATCGTTGATCGAAACGGTACGGGGTGGGAAAAATAACTGAGCAAACTCGACCGAAACAGCCAAAGTCCAACAAAACAGCAAAACCGGCACCGCAACCAGTAGCCGGGTGTATTCGCGAAATTGACCGCCAAAACCAGCCGCCCAAAAGTAAGCCAGCGGTATGTAAAGCAGAATATTCGCAACCCAGTCCGCACGCGATTCTATGCCTAGATTGAGATAACGAATATTTCGGAATTTTTCCAAAGCAACGTCGAAAGGCATTGGTCGGTAATCGAGCGGAACCAAACTGCCGTAGACGACGAACAAGGTATATAGCGTTGCACCGATAAGAAGTTTTTTATTCATACGAAAGCCCGTGAGTGACCATCAAGGAGCCCACAAGTCCGCCAGGGCCAGTTCAACTTCGTCAAAAGGCGGCGCCCTAACCATATCGTCATTCTGCCAGGTATGCTCAAGCAGCCAATGTCCTTCCAACAGGCGGTAGACTTCAAGCGTTTTTGATCCCGGATCGACCAGCCATAGCCACGATACTTCGCATGCCGCATAAATAGGCATCTTAACGGCGCGATCGATGCGCGAAGTTCCGGGCGAAATCACCTCGCAAACCCAGTCGGGAGCAATGCTGAAATAAGCTTCTTCGGGTAGTTGCGGCATGCGTTCGCGCCGCCAACCGGCTAAGTCCGGGACCAGAATATTTCGACCCAAATGCAATTCGGGTTCGAACAATATCCACCAACCGCCCGGCCCTCCCCTACCTCGATGATAAGGACTGATATACTGGTCGCTGATCACCGAAGCGGCCAAGGCATGTCTTGGTGCCGGGCGCGGTTGAGTAATTAACTGCCCGTTGATGATTTCGCCGATGAAATGCTCGGGCAGATCGAACAAGTCTTCGTAAGTCGCCTCGCGTAAAGCCGGTTGATTCATGATGGACTCTTCGGTTTAAGCAGTTCGTTGATTACATTTCCTTTTTGACCGATAAAATCCTTTTCAAGTCGTAATGATAAATGAAACCCGCCAGCGCGAATACAACGAATAGCGAAAAGATCGCCGTCTAAAACTCCCAGCCTTGACGATGAACTAAGCCGGTTAGATTGTAATCGCGAAGAAACCGGTCAGGACCTACAGAATCAGCCATTCAACCTAAATTCGGTAGTTTAACCATGAAATGCTTTTTCTATAGCTTTCGCACTTCAAATTTCGGCAGTGTCTAAGGAGACTCCGGAATGCTCGGCCCTTCACCTAACGCTAGGTGAGGGGCCTACATGGACATATTAGGGGTTCTAAGCCCAAACCCTCGTAATTTTTTAAACCTTTTATAATCATGACGTTGTAAAAATTTATTCGTATATAATCCAATTATATTCCGCAGAAGTTGTGAGCGTCCGCTTTAAAAAATAATTCGAATTTCTCCAAACGGCCAAGACCCGACTATCGAAGCCATACATTAGGGTCATCCAAAAATGAGTAAACGGACATTCACGATTATTTAGAACTATAATACGTAGATATTTAATTAAGTTATCTGGCTTATCTTAAAACAGGTAAAAATTCTTGCCATGATAGATTACTGAAATCCCAACCAAAACCTTATCATTCAGTTAAAGCGGGTTAAGCTGGTGCAGGTTAGCCATTTTTCTGCCTACTGTCAGTGCGGTGTTTCGTAGCAACCGCAATGCCTTGCATTGCAACCTTAAACGTCCCACTATTTTAGTCAAAATACAGAAAGATCAATATTGAAGAGTTCTTTTCCCTGCCTGTGTTCCTGCCATAGTCCGTTACCCGAAAAAAAGGTCAATTAAACGGCATGGCGCTAGCCTTAATGTCCCACCCAAATCCCTTGAGTCCCAACCAGGAATACTGTAACCAACTGGATTAATATAAACAGCAATACCAGCGCCAGTAAAAGTTTTTTTAGGTCAGTCATATATCTTACCTAGCTATTATAAGTCTATGATGTCATCTGTTGGTAACAAGGGTTAGGTTCGGTTCATAACGCATTGCCTTCGGCTTACGTTAAGATGCCCGAACCTAACCCAAAGCACTTAAAGTCCGGCTCTCATCCTTCGGGTCTAACAGTAATCGCCAAACTATCCGAGTAATGTTGGCCGCTAATCCACGCAACTAACAATAGGCGTCGCCACTAGCGATCGGGTCGTCATTCGTTGTCGCTTCAATTTTGCAGCGTTTTTTCAAGATTTTCCGCCCAACCTGCGTAACCGATAGTCGGCAAAACAGATGCGCCTGTTTTATAAGCCGTTTCCGAGTCCACATCTACCCCTACGCCATTAACAAACCGATTCATAAAATTGACGACACAACAGATGCTCACCACATCGATAAAAGCTTGTTCGTTCCACCCTGCGGCATAGATAGCATCCACATCCGCTTTCGTCACTTGTGTGGGGGTTAACGTGAGTTTTTTGGCATAACCTAATATCGGTTTCAGCTTCTCATCGACTTCCGGTGTATCCAGGTTGATGCCCATGTTCCCGGTAAACACTGTTTCATTGATGCCAAACGCTGTTGCCGCCGGAACATGCGAGTGGTAACAAAATCCGCAAGCATTCAAACCCGAAATATAAGTAAAGATCAACTCCCGCTCCCCATCCGATAATGGCGATTCCTTACGCATGATGTCATCGATAAGGCGCAGAATTAACACGCCCCGTTTTGGGTATTTTTGAAAAACATCGGGTAAATTGGTTACCCCTGGGCTAGAAAGTAAAAAAGACATGTTGCTCTCCAAGAGTGAGATGAATGAATATTTTTAATAAAAATTAATGCGTTAAATTAGTGTCATCGACCTCCATTTAATTTCAATTAAGGTTTGGTACAACCATAACTGTACCTTTTGGTACAGATTAAATAAAAAATTTTCTTCTCTCTTTTGCCGTCATCATCAATGTCTATTCGGTATGATCAAAGATAGCGTTGTGTCGGCGATTTCTTCCAGGTGTTCCCGACAGGGCTTGGCGCCACCCAAAACTTGAATGCCATAAAAGCTTGCTGTGATATAGCGAGCCAAAGCATGAGGATCTCGCTCTTTAGGTATTTCGCCGTTGCCTTGGCCATTGAGGATGATCTTCAGAATGCTGTCTTCTAATTGCGTGATTCCAGCATCTACGATTTCAGCTACGGCGGAATCAGAACCTCGGAATTCTAACGCGGCTTTGCCAAGCATGCAGACCTTACGTTGATTAATGGTACGGCCTATCAGTTGATTAAACAGCTCACGCAATGATTCATGCGCGGAGATTGGCATAGCCTTACGCTTGGGCTGCTTAATCAACATTTTGGTATCACGAAAATGACTAAGCGCTTGTAAATAAAGCTCGCGCTTGCTGCCAAAAGCGGCATAAAAACTGCCTTTGCCGATTCTCATTGCAGTTAAAAGGTCCTTCATCGAAGCGCCTTTGTAGCCTTTGCTCCAAAAAACCTCCATCGCGTTATGGAGCGCTTTTTGGGTATCGAATTCCCGTTGTCTCATAAAACAATTATTCCGTTCCAATTGGTACAGATTAAACGGGCTCGATTTCATTATGTCAATAAAAATTAACCAAAATAAATGCCTTACTTAGTCCGTTTTAACTGCTTTTAGGAAGCTGATAATTTCCTTATTTCGTCCAGGCCAGACCGGATGCGGGCCATCGCCTTCACAATACCAGGTTTGCACATCGTTTTTACAACGACTGTAAGCTAAGCAACCCGGTACGCCGGACACGGGTCGGGTCATCGGAGGCGGCTTGCCGCCGGCCAAGTCTTCAGCCCGCTGTTTGAGTTCTTGCTGGTAATAACCCTCCCATCCGAATTTACCCTTACCAGGTACGCTACGGTCTGTAATGTTATACGCTTTCGTATCGCATTTATTGCACCGCGCCCACCATTCCACCGCTTCCTTGCCAAAGTTTGGGAACAATTTGTCCTGGCGGCTATGCATGACCATCACAGGCAAAGGTTTTACGCAATTGCGGTATTCTAAGTCGGCACCACGATTACCGACAGCGCTGGGCGCTATCGCGGCGGGAATGTGTTTAGTAACGTTGTAAAAGGTAATGCCCATGCTGATCGTGCCGCCATCGGAGTGTCCGGTCAGGAAATTTTGTTTAATGTGTGTGTCTCTCATTAAATACTCGAAAAATCTTAATCGTATAACATTTAATGAGAGACACACAGCTAAGGTCTAACTTAACAATGAGAAGCTATTCCTTTAAACCGAAAACGCTGTAGAAAAGGAATATTAGTGAAGGAAAAAAGGCAATAATAAAACCCAAAATCAGTGCTAATTGGTATCTGTATTTATTCACAAATGTTAATGTTGGACGGATTGTTTTTGTTAATATTTCATACTGTTTTTTAATTATATTTTCCAAAGTCTGTTCCTCCTTTTATAGGACTGTATCGAGTAAAGGCCGTTAGCTACCACTATTTACAATCTCACTTCGGTGATTTGATACGGTTGAATATCTTCTATTTATACTTTCCCTGTTCGGTTTAGGCTTGCCTTACTTGTTTGAAAATCAATAGCCAGACCAAATCCCTTTGGTTCCAACGAGTATAAATGTTATGAATTGAACCAATAAAAAAAGGAGACCAAGCACTAACAGGAGTTTTTTCACATCATTCATTATGTACCACCTCAGGTGCAGACAGCCTGTCTCGCCGTAACTTACCTTGTTTAAGGTAAGAAGTTGAGAAATGTCAAATAATTCAATCAGATCAAAATTGCTGGTATTTATTCTACTTTTCATAGGTTATTCATATAGCTATTAGAGTGACACAACTTTATTGTTTTGCTTTAGGAAGGTAAACTAATGAGCGCAAGCCTTTTATTGATGTGTCTGAATTAATCTTATAATAAATCAGGTGCGTTTGTAAAAGACTAGCTGCCTATGAAAACATAGGCATTACCTATGGATTAAAACCGCAAGCAAGTTCTTAATTTCAGTATTTTTCTGGTTCTGTGGATAATAAATCGCATATATCTGGCGGCTTATTTCGGGATTACTCAAATAACGGCAACGCACGTCATCGGCGTTTGCGGGTAGGCTGTACTCCGGCATCAGCGCAACACCCATGCCAGCGCGCACCAGGTTGACTATCCAATCCTCGCTATTGCTTCGGTATGCGGCGTATAAGTTGACTTCCTGGTCTTGGCAGATTGCCCGCAAAGTATCCCTAAGTTCGCAGTTTAACCGATCCAAATAGGGCTCGGACTGGATTTCCTTAAGGTCGATTTTGCCTAATTGATTAAATCGGTGCTGATTGTTAAACGCAACTACGTACTTTTCGGTGTACAGCAAGGTGGATTGATAGGGCGGCCCTAGCAATTGCACAGGGGCGCTAATCACCAAATCCAGCAATTCCGATTCCAGTTGCTGCAATAATAAAGTTTCACAGTCGATAATCAATTCAAATTCAATATTGGGAAACTCATGCTTGTAATGGGCAAATATCAGGCTTAAGCGTTGTGCGCCTATCGTTGCCATCAGGCCTATCCGCAACGGGATATTGTTCAGCTGGGTAAAACGTATGGCATCGGCCTTGGTCGCGACTGTTTCCTTGTATATCTTACGAAAGTTAGGTTCGACCATTCTGCCTAATGAAGTCAGCAGACAACCGGAACGGTCACGGGTGAACAATTCCCCGCCCAACTCATCTTCCAGTTTCTTGATGGATTGCGTTAAAGACGGCTGGGAAATATAGCTGAATTGCGCGGCACGGGTAAAACTGCCGTGATCGCAAACCGCCAAAAAATAACGAATTTGGTGCATTTCCATAATGCCTTCCTCGAACTTATATAGCCAAAACCTATTCTTTCATAGAAAGTTAGTATTTTACAAGACTTATGATTAGAGAATATGATCGCCTCACCATAAACAAACCCTATGAAAAGGAAAAAACATGAAAGCAGCAAAACTGATCGTGATTTACCCAACACCCACCGATATCACAGTCTTTGAGCGCCGATATGAACACGAGCACGTGCCAATGGCAGTCGCAAAACTGTCCGGGAAAATCCGCTTTGATGCTAACTTGGTTACTTCAGCGCCAGGAAAAGACCAAGCGCCGTATCATCGTATTGCGGAAGTATATTTTCCGTCCATGAAAGATTTGGAAGACTGCTTGAGTTCGCCGGGCGGACAGGAAACGGCCGCCCACGCCGTTGAAATTTCCAGCGGAGGCGATCCCTTGTTTTTAATCGCGGAAGTCGAAACTTTCGTGTTTTAGGGTTTCCCTAAAGTTTGGTCTATACCCCTTCATTTGCCCAGAGATTAAAATGTCTTACTTACCGTCAAGTCCTGACTTGGAAAATATCGCCGGATTACTGGCAAAATACCCGCGCCGTGGCATCCTGTTGTTTAAATTATTGGAGGACATTAAAGGGTGTTTTTCACCTTTGGGCAAAGGGACACGTGAACTGATTATCACTTATACCTCCGATCTCAACCAATCAGAATCCTGTTATACAGCACACAAGTCGCTGCTTAAGGAATTGGGCATCGATGAATCCGTCTACGGTCAATTAATATTGGACATTGACAGCGCAAAAGTTGATGAAAAGATAAAGCCACTCTTGCGCTTTGTAAAGAAGCTTACCTTGACACCTGACCAAATAACACAAGCTGATGTCAACCTCATCTATGAAGTTGGCTGGGACGAACGGGCCTTGCTAGACACGGTACGTTTGTGCGCAGTCGTGAATTGCATGAACCGCTTTACGATGGGGGTAGGCATCGGCAAGAAAGCGGTTAACGGTAAACAAACGCAGCCTGCCATCAAAACGACAGCCGTGTATCATTCTTGACAACAAAACCGTTTAACGAAATTATTAAGGTTAAGCCATGAGCACGTTACTGCTGTATTTTTTTAGGTTCTTAATTATTGGCTCTATTGCAATCTTGTTTATTGGCCTGTTCAAGCCGGAATGGCTGCGCTATCGTGGCAAACAGCCCGATCTCCTGATGACATTTGTAATGGCAATTGGCCTTTTTATGGCGGGTTTTACCGGTGCCAGCAAAACGTACTACAGGGCGGATGCCAATATCACCGAAGCATCAAAAGCGGGTGTCATCATAAGTGAAGCGACTTATACTAATGATATATCAGCAGCGGGTTGCCAACCTGGAGCAAAACCGGGTGAAACCGGTTCCACTGACGATGAAAAAACCGGTGACGGCATCCATTTTTCAGTCAGGACACCTTCAAACTATAAGGACACCATCGCCCATCCCTTGTTGATGGTTTATGCACCAGCAGGACGGGATCGTGAAGAAGCCGAAGAACACGTCTACTTAACCAGCGAGGCAACCGCAGCGGGATTTGTTATTGCGTATGCCGACCACCGTCCATTATCGCCAGAATCTGCCGTTCAACTAGCTGAAATTCCCAAGATGATTCAAGAAAAATGGTGCGTTGATAAAAAACGTATTTTCCTGACCGGACATTCCGATGGTGGCACAGTGGCTATGGGAACCGCCTTTTTCAACGGCACCAAACACATTCCAGCCGCTATTGCACCCAGCGCAGTCGGTATGCGGGGCGAAGATTTGGAAGACCGAAACTGCGTAAAACCTACGCCAGTGATGCTGATGCACAGCAGCCGCGACAAACTGTTCCCCAACTACGGCAAAGAAGCCATTGAATGGTGGGCAAAATGCAATAAATGCACGACCAAAACCTACAAGGCCACTGACCGCAAAGTACCAGAATCCGGCAAAGCCTGGGGCTGGGAAAATTATTATAAACAAGAACTTGAACAAAAAGCCCTAGACCTCAAACCGGGACAACCTTTACCTTTTACCACCCCCGTTCCAGGCGTTGAAGGCTGTATGGCTTACAGTGGCTGCAAGAACGGCGTACAGACTTGGTATTGCGAAGGCAACGGTCCACACCCAGAATGGCCTGGACGGAATAGGGAAATCATCAGTTTCTTTAAGGCAGTTAAAAGGATTGAGTAAAAAGTATTTTCTATCTTAATTATTGGCGTATTAATCTTTCCAAAAAGTATTGCATAATTTTTATGCAAAATCGTTTGCATAAAGGTCATCTGGTAATTTGAAAATGCTTTCACCAGCACGACTTTTTGTTGGATAGCCTGGATGACCGAAGATTTAGTGCTCTAAACCGATTCATCTTTGTATGGAGTACTTGCCCACCTCTACTTTTTTAGCAGGGTTCCAAACCTACCATCTGGATTCAATTCGGGTAAATAGGCAGGAAGGAATGGATAATTTCACCTTGTTGGATTTTAAAACGTCTTAACTTGTATTGGCGTGATGGTAACGTGTGTTGTCGTCAATTACACAAACAGGGCAAGGTTAAAAAGCGCTCCAACGAAGGATCAATTACTGTTATGGGCATCAAAAGGAAGTTTTTATGCGGAGTATGACAGAAAGCGCGAGCTCTATTTTCACGCACTTAGTCACTTTCGTGATTCCAAAATACTGATCAAGCAATCCAAGCGGACACCTAAGCCAATCTCAGCGAAAGAGTGGTGTATTAAAAGGGTTGCTGATGTCTTTTTCTAAGTTAGAAAAACCCCTAGCTCCAAAAAAATATAAAAACAGCTCTGTTACACCTCATCTAATAAATAGCTTTTGCCTATTGAATCATAGTTAATCAGTATTTTACAAGCTGACATTCCCCGTATAATATTTCTGTAAAAGATAGGCTATATCCAATATTAAAAAGGATATTAAGTTTTCTACCGTTGTGATTAACGATGGATCGTATTCATATGCATAGTTTATTCCTATATAACTATAGGCAAACAGTATCTAATAAGCCAGCATGTCTGGTTATATGTTGATACATGCGTTAGATCGCCACTGCGAAATAGCGGCATTAACTAAGTCTGGTTGAAGATGATTTTTAATAAAAATGATTTATAGAGGCTAAAAATGAGCAAAGAAACGAAATGGGCCATCTGTAGTACCTGCGATATCAATTGCGGACTTCTTGTCACCGTTGAAGACGGTAAGGTGAAATCGATCAAAAAAAATCCGGATCATGCCCTCACGCCGAATTCGATCTGTGTCAAGGGGGCCAACGCAAATAAGTACATTACCCATCCAGACCGATTAACGCATGCGCTGAAAAGAATCGGTGAGCGCGGCTCGGGTCAGTGGGAACAAATTAGCATGAAGCAAGCTTTAGATGAGATTGCCGATAAGATGAAGCAGTTGATAGCCGAAGACGGCCCGGAAACAATTGGCAGCACTTATGGCTGGAGCTCTAACGCCGGTGCGGCCTCACGAAGATTTATGAACTTACTGGGGAGTCCGAACTGGACTTGGACGGGATACGTGTGTTTAGCCAATTCCACGGTGCCCAGTAAAGCGACTTACGGCTTTTGGCAGTTTCCAGACTTTCATAATACCAAATGCATCGTACTTTTAGGCCACGCTCCGGGTCCGCAAAGATGGACGGCTGAGTACCTGTGGATTAAGGGTGCCCTGGATAGGGGCGCAAAGCTGATCGTCACAGATCCACGCCGTAATAGCTATAGTGATCAAGCGGACATCTTTCTGCAGGTTAAGCCTGCTACGGACAGTGCCTATTTACTGGCCTGGATTAATGTGATCATCGAAGAAGACCTCTATGACAAAGAATTTGTAGAAAAATGGACGGTTGGTTTTGAACAACTCGCTGAAAGAGTGAAGGAATACACTCCGGAGTGGGCGTCAGAAATTACTGGAGCGCCAGCAGATAAGATTCGCGAGTCTGCCAGAATGTATGCCACTACTGGTCCCGCTGTGATCCCCTGGGGAGCAGTACCGGATCACCATGCCAATAGCACCCAGACTTTACGAGCCTTAACCATATTGAGATCCATCACCGGTAATCTCGATGTACCCGGGGGCGAACTGTTAATGGGGTACCATCCGGAAATTTCATCGGATGATGAATTCGAACTCAATGAGAGGCTATCGCCTGAACAACGCAAGAAACAACTCGGTGTTGACCGCTTTAAGCTCTTGAGCTGGGAAACACTCGAAAAGACCGGCCCAGCAATGGAAAAGGTTTGGGGCAAAAAATATTCAAACCAGGTATCCGGCGGCGCGATGGCGCACCCTGCAAGCATGTGGGAAGCGATGAAAACAGGCAAGCCTTACCGCTTGAGGGCACTTATATCGCAATGTAACAACACCTTAAACAGTTACCCCAACACCACTCACATTTACGAAGGGTTGATGAACCTGGATTTGTTAGTGGTTATGGATCTTATCAAGTCGCCCACGGCCCAACTCGCCGATTATATTCTGCCGGCCACACATTGGCTGGAAAGACCGAACCTGTTCAATTACTGGGATTGGATTCCAATCTATCAAGGGGGAGAGCAAGCAGTGGAGGCGCCAGGAGAATGTATGCACGACTGGATGCTATGGCGTGAGCTTGGCGTTCGTCTGGGACAAGAGAAGGATTGGCCGGCAAGCATGGAAGAGGCGTACGATGAACGGTTAAAGCCTGCGGGATTAACATGGGAAAAATTATCAACCCAGGTTCGGGCTTCCGCGCCTGAAATAACTTTCAAGAAATACGAACAAACCGGCTTTGGCACACCTAGCGGAAAAGTTGAACTCTATTCAAGCATTTTCGAAGAGCTAGGCTATGATCCCTTGCCTAGTTGGGTTGAACCACCGGAAAGCCATGTGAGGAAACCGGAGTTGGCTAAGACGCATCCGTTGACTTTTTTCACCGGCATGCGCGAAAACTATTGGTTTCACAGTTTTGGCCTAGGCCGATCCACTAAAGAGCTGCGTAGCCGCGAGCCGGATCCCCGCATGCAAATCCATCCGGATACGGCCTACGATATAGACCTGTCGGATGGGGATTGGGCATGGGTGGAATCAACTAGCGGAAAAAGAATCAAACTCAGGTCGTGGCTCAGTAATGACACACATCCTAACGTAGTCAGGGTTCCTCATGGCTGGTGGTACCCGGAAACAACAGGAAGTGAAGAACCTGGTGCGGCGTTATCGAGTCTCTGGAAATCGGCGGATGCGGTCATACTTCATGACTCTGACGAATACTGTGATAAGGAACAAGGCAACTTCCAACTCAGAGGGTTGGCTTGCAAGGTCTATAAAGTGGAGGATGGAACCGAAGGAACAAGTTATTCGGCTTAAACCTTTGTGGTGCGCACATGGCAATCAGGCTTAATAGTAGTTTGAAATAGAGCTTAGATCAGGTAAGGAGTCTATCGATTTTAAATCGATAGACTCCTTACCACAAACATTCTAAATCGTTATACCTGTCATGAAAATCATCGAGTCGATAGGCTGTAAAAGCGTCAACTCTTCCAAAGTTTGCGCGGAATGATTGCTCGTCCTTAATTGTAAACATAAACATGAGCTCGTGCGTGGAAGTTCGTTCAGTAATTGATCCGACTACACTCGTATAAATCAGCCTTTTCGGCTGCTTATAAAATACGGTCACGGAAATTGTGTAAAACTCAAAGAGCCAAAATCTTAATAAAAAGAAATACAGCATATGCTAATGATTTTTTTGTCCTTATTAAATAAAAAATCAGTAAAAACGTTTTGTATATCTTAGCGCACTATTTAAATTAACTTCGAGCTTGCAGACGATTTAAATATGATTGTTGGGTTCATGGCCTCGATAGGGTTTTGCAAGAAACAGCAAAGCTTCTCGAACTTGAAAAGGAGTAAAATAAGCGTGGATTATTTACATACTACACACCAAAAAAATTCAACAGCTTCCCTTCTGATTGATTCCCAGGGGCGTCATTTAAATTATCTGCGGCTTGCTGTTACCGACCGTTGCAATTTCCGTTGTACTTATTGTATGCCAAAGGAGGGAATTGATCTTAAAGCACGTGATGATATTCTGCGTTTTCAGGAAATGGAACACCTGCTTGGACTATTTTTGGATTTAGGTGTAACCAAAGTGCGCATTACCGGTGGTGAGCCTTTTGTGCGTAAAGGCCTGCCTGATTTTTTAATCAGAATAAATCAATATGAAAAACTGGAAACAATCAATTTAACAACGAATGCCTATTTTTTAGAAGATACTATTCCATTGTTTCAAAAAATAAAATCAGGCAGTATTAACATCAGTCTTGATTCGTTAAAGCGAGACGTTTTTTATAAAATTACCCGACGTGATGATTTTGAACGGGTGTGGAATAGCATTGATAAAATTCTGCTAACGGATCTGAACGTTAAATTGAACATGGTGGTTCTCAAAGGCGTCAATGACAATGAAATTGTTGACTTTGCTATGTTGGCCAAAAGTAATAAAGTTGAAGTCCGCTTTATTGAACAAATGCCTTTTAACGGCGGGCACTTTTCAAACGATACACTTTCTGCAGAAGAAATTATCAAAACTTTGCAGAATTCTTTTCCTGAAATGATCGAACATCTTAAAATGTGTTCAACTGCCCGGATTTTTGAAATCCCTGGATTTAGGGGAAAAGTCGGCATCATCGCCGGTCATTCCAGAACATTCTGTTCAACATGCAGCCGTTTAAGGCTCACTCCCGACGGCACATTCAAAACCTGTCTCTATGATCATGGCGACGTAAATTTAAAAGACATGCTGCGCTCAGGAAAAAGTGATCAGGAAATAAAAACGGCAATTAGAGATGCCGTGTCCAAAAGGGCAAAAGACGGATTTGAATCGGAACAGCGTACGCAGCAAATAATTCATTTTTCAAAAAATCATCTTTCAATGGCACAGATAGGTGGATGATGGAAAAACTTAAAAATAGATTTTTATTTTCGGAATGGTCTGGCTCCATTGGTGACTTGAGAACACTATTACCGCTGGCAGTTGCGCTTGCTGTTGGTTTCATTTCTTTTGCCACACCTGACGATCGCACTGGTAGCCGGATTGATATAAGAGTAAAAGCTATAAATTTTATTTAAACAGAGAAACATAACCCGTTTCCATTAAAACGTAAGGAAAAACTATGCAGGTTAATGTGATTTTTTTTGGTGTTCTGAGTGATGTGGTGGGGAAAAACATGTTGACGATTCAAGACACAGGCAATATGACTGACTTGAAAAGCAAGTTAATCACAAATTATCCGAATTTAAAAGACTATACGTATAGAATGGCTGTAAATCAGCAAATGGTTGAAGACAATTACCTTCTTTTTGATAACGATTCGGTCGCAGTTATGCCCCCCTTTGCTGGGGGCTGATTTTTTAAAGGCAACCATGAACCTAAATAAAGAGGAAATTCAGTATTATCACCGCCACTTGATTTTACCTCAGATTGGCAAAACAGGACAACAGGCTTTAAAAAAAGCAAAAGTACTGGTCATCGGTGCAGGCGGATTGGGCTGCCCTACTTTAATGTATCTATCTGGAGCCGGTGTCGGCAGGGTTGGTATTGTAGATCCCGATAAAGTTGCGGTTTCTAATTTGCATCGCCAGGTGTTGTATGGCTTTTCACAGGTTGGAGAATTCAAAGCCGAAGCCGCAGTAAATCGTTTAAAGGATCTCAATCCCAATATTGTTTTAAAGGCATACACTCAAAGATTGTCTCCGGAAAATGCTGTCGATTTGATTTCCCAATATGATGTCGTTGTTGATGCTACAGACAACTTTCCAACCCGTTATTTGATTAACGATTTTTGTGTTTACCTGGATAAACCTTTTGTTTCAGGATCAATAGACCGCTTTCAGGGACAGTTGAGTGTATTAAATTTTACAGATAATCAAGGCAATAAATGCCCAACTTATCGCTGCCTGTTTCCCAACCCCCCGGCACCCGAAACAGCACCAGATTGTTCGCAAAATGGTGTCATTGGCGTTCTTCCGGGAATTATCGGTAATTTGCAGGCAAACGAAGTTATAAAAATGATCTGCGGAGTAGGCGAAGTTTTATCAGGAAAAGTTTTGATGTTCGATGCATTGAGCAATCAAACAATGCTGTTTTCCATTCAACGAAACGAACAGGCTGTGCAGCAGGCTTTGCAAAATGCCCCGGATTTTGAGTCATTTGATTATGAAAGTTTTTGCAGTTCAAGTCAGCAAAAAATAAATGAAATCAGCGCTGTTGATCTGCACAAAAAATTACAAAACAACGAAAAAATACAATTGATTGATGTTCGTTCGATACCCGAATTCCAAGAGGAATTGCCGAATGCTATTCGCATCCCGCTAAATAATTTGCAGGCTAATATTCATAACATATTGAAAAACGATTGCCAGGTTGTTTTTTATTGTGACCACGGAATCAACAGCATCCGGGCAATTAGAATGCTGCCAAATCATCAAACACTTAAAAATGTATTTAATCTTACAGGCGGTTTGGTAGCCTGGTTGAAAGAGGAAAAAAAATAGAACCATGAACGCCAGAAATTATTTTATCCAGGGAGCTATCGATCCGGTTTTTATCGGTGAGCAGATAGCAAAACATAGCTCTAAACATGATATAGGCGCCCATTCTATTTTTCTCGGTCAGGTACGTGCTGATGAAAAAGTGGGGAAACATGTGGCCGGGATTGAATACTCGGCTTATGAAGACATGGCCAACCAGGCGTTTTCAAAAATTCGTGAAGAAGCTTTTGAACAATGGCCGTTAAATTGTCTGCACATATACCATAGTACCGGATTGGTAAAAACCGGAGAATTATCTCTTTTTGTTTTTTGCTCTTCCGGGCATCGTAAAGAAAGTATTAAAGCGATGAAACAGATTGTTGAAGGTATTAAACACAAAGTTCCCATCTGGAAAAAAGAAATCATGGAAGATAAATCTGTGCACTGGGTTCAGGAATAACTTTTAAGAACATTTTTATCGGAAAATGCAAGGTCAGTTGAAAATGTAATTTTTCTGGTAATTTATTCAATTAAATGCAAAAACAAAATAATAGTTTAAAAATACAAAATGATCGATATTAGTCCAAAATTCAGCACATTAAGATATGCGAAAGCCGAAGGAATTTTAACGGCTAATTCGGAAACAATAAAACGGGTGACTGAAAAAACTGTTCCCAAAGGAGATGTTTTACAGGTTGCACGGGCAGCAGGCATAACCGCTGCGAAAAATGCTGCTGCCTGGATTGTGTTTTGTCATACTCTTCCTTTGGATTGGGTGGGTATAAGTTTTGATATCGGCAAAGACACCATAAAAATTTCAGCGGAAGTAAAAGCAATCTGGAAAACCGGTGTTGAAATGGAAGCTATGGCTGCAGTTACGGGCGCGCTGTTAAACGTCTATGATATGCTTAAACCGTTAGATGAAAACATCTCTTTTTCCGATGTAAAACTGGTTAAGAAAAAGGGAGGCAAAAGCAGTTTTAAAGAATATTTTGCCGAACCATTAAAATCGGCTGTTCTTGTTATTTCTGATTCAACATATGCCGGAAACCGCGAAGATACGTCTGGAAAAATCATCAAACTATTTTTGGAAGATAAAGACCTCTCGGTTCCGGTCTATGAAATTTTACCCGATGATTCAGACCAAATATCAAATCGCTTGCGGCAACTAGTAGCTGAACATTTTGATCTGGTAATTACAACCGGTGGAACGGGTTTTGGCCCTAGGGACATAACTCCGGAAGCAACGGCCAAAGTCATCGAAAAAGAAGCACCCGGTCTGGCTGAGACTATACGCCGCCATGGTAAAGAACGCACACCTTATGCAATGTTGTCACGCGAACTGGCTGGCATATGCGACAAAACATTAATCATTAATTTACCAGGAAGTTCCAAAGGTGCGCAGGAAAGTTTGGAAGCACTTTTCCCTGGACTTTTGCATGCTTTCCCTATGCTGTGGGGTGGCGGACATGATGAAGAAAAACGCTGGGTAAAAAAGTGATATCCATAAATCAAGCTATTGAAATAATGAAGGAAAATATACCTGATAGAAAAGCAGGCGTTATTTCAACATCTGAATCCCTTGACAATGTTCTTGCCGAAAGGACGCTAGCAATAATCTCTTCACCCCGTTATAAAAACAGTGCTTTGGATGGCTTTGCTGTCTCCTGGGAGGATGTCGAAAAACCGTCGTGCTACCTTTTGCCAGAGAAAGCAGCGCAGGTTTTCCGGTTGGAGAAAAAATAGTGCCCCATTCTGCTTACCGAATCAGCAATGGTGCGATTGTTCCTGAAGAGCTGGATTCGGTTGTGCCTAAGAAATATAAAACTTAGGTTCCGAAGGAGATCAACTGCATTCGCTGTGGCTTCGGCGGTATAAATAGATTGTCGATTTTTTGTGCCTTTTGGGCACATCAATTGAATTGATATAACAAGAACCTGCTTTGAAAAAAATTACGTTAAACAGGGGTGACGGTTAGCTCCATCAGCAACTATGCAACTGGCAATATTTACCGGTCATATAAACTTAGCCCCCTCAAGCGGTGATGGCTGTAATTGATTGCTAATGGTTACACTGGTGGAGCTAACCGTCCATCCTGTTTGTTGAAATAAATGCTATTAAATAGTGTAAACAGCTTACAGACCTTCATCATCAATAATACCAATACATTTGATGCGCGTGTATTGGTTTTGGGTGCTTGTTGCCCAGGCGTTTTCTTACCTCCAAAAGAAGTACGTTAATTTCGACTCTTTTGTTAAGTAGCGAAAAGGTGATGAGGGTCTTTTTAACATGCGTCAATAGAAAATTGCAGAAAATTAATCAGTAGTAAGACAACACACTTGTATTGCGATTTAAAAAAACACAAACTATTAACAATAACCAACGTAAGCAGAGTGTTGAAGTTTTGGGTGGACGTTGGCTTAATCAACGCCATCGAGGTCATTTATCTATTCTTTTCAGGCTATGGTAGTAACTTTAGCAAAAAGTAATATGATAAATCATATCAGCAATATGAAACAAATCAGAAGTGTATCGGCAACAGTGAAAAAACATCATAGTTTCGGGGTGTTATGCCTAATAAGATAGATAGCGGAAGACTTCATCTAAGCAAACCAAGTTGCGCTGACGAGCATGATCCGACAGCAATAACTGTTGATGTTGCGCAGCAATTTATAATAGATTGCATAAAACCCTTCGCTATTACGAAGCAAGAACGGTTGTCTTTGCGACAATCCATTGATCGTGTGTTGGCTGAAGATATTATTGCTGAAATGAATGTTCCTCCTTATGACAATTCGGCGATGGATGGGTTTGCCTTGTGTGCCGATGATATACCTCGGAATGGGACTGCAACATTAAAGGTAGTTGGGAATAGTTTTGCCGGTCATCCATTTTTTGGGAGATGCACAAGTGGCGAGTGTGTCCGCATAATGACAGGAGCAGTAATTCCTGCCGGTTGCAATACGGTGATCCCGCAGGAGCATGTCGATATGCTCGGCGCAGCAGATATTAGAATTGATGGTCGTACTAGACTAGAAGATAATATTCGATTCTCTGGAGAGGATATACGATTAGGACAAACAGTATTGACATGTGGTCGAAGGCTAACGGCGGCAGATTTAGGGGTGTTGTCTTCCTTAGGCATCAATAATGTTGCTGTAATGCCGCGCTTGCGGATAGCCTTTTTTTCCACAGGTGATGAATTGCAGCCAATAGGAGAAGCCTTACAGCTTGGACAGATATACGATACTAATCGAAATGTTTTGTTTGGGATGTTGAGCCGCTTGCATTGCATTATAACTGATTTAGGCGTGGTTGGTGACGACCATATACAACTACACAATATATTGCAAGTAGCTGCGAAAAACCATGATGTCATTATTAGTAGCGGCGGAGTTTCGGTCGGAGAGGCCGATTATATACGTCAAGTGTTGAAAGAATTAGGCGAAATTGTTTTTTGGAAGGTGGCAATGAAGCCAGGACGACCATTAACTTTTGGTCGTCTAGAACAATCATTGTTTTTTGGTTTGCCGGGTAACCCAGTAGCGATGATGGTAAGTTTTAACCAGTTTGTGCATCCGGCACTACAGCATTTAAGTGGGGAAATCGTTCGTCCTCCTTTAATTTTACAAGCGATGAACAGTTTGCTTTTAACAAAACGAGCGGGAAGAGTAGAGTATCAGCGCGGCATTTTGAGTCAGGCGTTTGATGGCGGGTTGACAGTATGCAAGACCGGTGAGCAAGGTTCTGGAATTTTACTTTCCATGTCTCAAGCCAATTGCTTCATAATCTTAGCAACTGATCAAACCCGAGTGGAAGCTGGTGAAACGGTTTTCGTGCAACCTTTTGGTAACTGGTTATAAAGGTTGAGTAAAAAAATTGAGCTAGCACGAACCGATTAATTCAGTATCAGTGAGCGCTATGTGAAGTCCGGCACAGATTCCCATTGGCCGTTTTGGATTGGCCTAGAAAGTCAATAAGCCTTCAATCTAAGGCATCTTGGCTACACTCATCAACACCAATAAACCATAAATAAGAAACGGGATAAATAGCATGAAGGGGATGTGGAAAAACTATCTTGATTATTACCTTATCGTTACAGGCGTTTCTCTAGGCAAGCACCCGCAGTTGTTTTGATTTTTCAATGTTCGTGGTTAGCAAGAATAACTGTCGGCTTTGTATTGGAACTGGACGTTCAGTTCTTTGAAACCGAAGACAGTTGTGGGTCGAAAGTGACATTTCGCCTAATTAAAAGCGGACTCTCACAACTTATGGATTCGCGGATGCTGGAATCCATCGATATAGGGTCGGCACCGAAACCCCAAGGTTCTTTGCCACATCCCGGGGCGGTACGCCGTTGGCCAGCAGTTTCTTGGCTGACTCAATCTTACTGTCGGTCATCTGCCGCTTACGGCCTCCTTTTCGGCCAAGTTGCCGTGCGACTTCAAGGCCGGCACGAGTTCGTTCAACGGTCAGTTCCCTTTCCATTTCGGCCAAGCTCGCCATTACGTGGAAAAAAAATCGGCCGGATGTGGTGCCCGTGTCGATCGCATCGGTGAGACTTTTGAACTGGACGCCTTGCTTATGCAACTCGCCAACCAGATTAACCAGATTCTTGACACTGCGACCCAGCCTGTCCAGCTTCCAGACAACCAGCGTATCGTCTTCGCGCAACATTTCCAATGCCTTGGTCAAGCCGGGGCGTTCAGCGCGGCTACCGCTGATTTTGTCATCGAATATTTTCTTGCAACCGGCCTTAGTCAAGGCATCGATTTGAAGTTCAAGGTTTTGATCTTGTGTTGAGACACGTGCATAGCCAATAAGCATTTGTCTAATCCACAGACCAGTTCAAAGGGAGTAGCCGCATTCGGGTGCGATTCGGATCAACGGTCAGTAATGCACCATTCTCCAATTCGGTCGCCATTTGCCGCAAAGCGGCGATGACCTGCAATCCTATTACGTCAGGACTGACATCTTCCGCGCGAATTTGCACGACACTGGGTTTCTCGCCATGCGTGGCGGCAAGGATCGCGCTGAAGTCCAAATCGTGGGTAAGGACGACATAATTATTTGCGCTAGCGTAGGCCATGATTTCAGAATCCGGCGCATTATTGGCACCTAATGTTGACCAGTGTGCTGCCTCAATGCCAGCATTGACCAACCATCCGATCCAGCGCGGGGACAGGTTCATATCTACAATCAGCTTCATGCGGAGGCCAATACGACCTCACGTTCTTCAGCTAGCCAGGCAGCGTAACGAAGTGCCTGCATAATATCTTCGCGTTCCAGGTAGGGGTAGTCGGCGAGAATTTCATCAATGCTGTGACCAGCACCAACTTGTCCCACAACCGTACCGACCGTGACGCGCATCCCACGGATACAGGCTTTGCCGCCCATCATTTCGGGGGCTTGGGTAATGCGGTTTAGTTGTCCCATGCTCGACTCCTTATCAAAACTCGTTGTCATAGTAGTGGATTGAGAATATAGTTTCAAGAACTATTTATGAGAATAGGAGAGCCTTGATCCTGTGTACCCCAGCGATTACGCAACAAGGCTTCTCAGAAACCCTCGTTTTCAAGAACAACTTATAAAAGGATTTTCCGCTCATCCATGCGTGCCAATAACAATAAACGGTTAACGGTTTTGTCAGAAGCAGAAAAACAGGCGCTATACGATTTACCTGATTTCGATGATTTTCAACGTACCGAGTTTTTCGCGATGACGGAGAAAGAACATGGCATCGTGTTCCAACGGAATGGCCTTCGCTCACAGCTCTATTGCTTGTTACAGATGGGTTACTTTAAGGCGAAACAAACCTTTTTCCGGTTTTCGCTTCAAGATGTGCCAGAAGAAGACATCACCTTCATAATGCAGCGGTATTTCCCTGGTATGAATGTGGCATTGCAGCCCTTGCAAATGACTGAATATTATTTGCAACGCAACGTAATCGCGGAATTATTTGGCTATCGGCTTTGGTTAGAAAGCGATGTGGCAACGCTATTGGATAAAGCTACTGAACTGGCGAGACAAGATGTCACACCGACATTTATCCTGACCGAATTGATTGTCTTCTTAAACAATCAGAAAATTGTGCGCCCAGGGTATACAACCCTACAAACGATCATTGGTGATGCCTTGACTTCCGAACGCAACCGTTTGGAGCAATTGATTGATGAAATCGTAGATGAATCCGCACGGACTGAGCTTAAAAAACTACTCGTTCGCGAAGATACCTTGTCTGGATTGGCGGCCATCAAGCAAGATACCAAGAACTTCAGCTACCAAATGATGGTGGTAGAACGCCAGAAGCGGGCAACGCTGGAGCCTTTGTACCAGATAGCGAAGACACTCCTGCCAAAACTCGAAATTTCGCAGCAAAATAAAAATTACTACGCCAGTCTCGCCAATTTTTACAGCATCTATGACTTAAGGCGACTGAAGCCTGGGCAAACCTATTTGTATCTGTTGTGCTACGCTTGGCAACGTTACCAGCAACTGAGCGATAACCTGGTTAGCAGTTTTTGTTACCAGCTTAAAAAACTGGAAGAAGAAACCAAGAGCGATTCAAAGCAGCAGTTTAATCAATCCTTATCCAGCAAACAACAAGAGTCTCCACAAGTAGGCCGTCTGATTTTACTGTATGTTGATGAGGCGATAGACGATTCTACATTATTCGGTACAGTACGCGATCAGGCATTTAACATCATGCCGAAGGATTCCCTAATCACTGCGGGGCAACGATTATGCGATAAAGTGCCCAGTCAAATGGCTTTTCGCTGGGTGGCCGTCGATAAAGTCACCGCCCGTTGCAAGAAAAATTTGCGTCCGCTGGCGATGTCCACCCACTTTTCCAGTACCGATACCCAGAACCCCTGGCTAATGGCGCTGAGCTGGATGAAGACCGTTTTCTCCCGTCAACAAACTTTGGCGCAGCGGCCTGTTAGTGAAATCCCTGCCAACACGATACCTAAACGCCTGCGCTCCCATCTGTTGGTATTGGATGAAGAAGGGAAAGCCATCGGTATTCGTGGCGACCGATACGAATTCTGGATTTATCGCCAAATCAGAAAACGCTTCGACATTAATGAACTTTATCTGAATGATAGCGTTGTGAATCGCCGATTTAGTGACGATCTGGTTTCGATGGAAAAGAAAGCCGATGTTCTGAAGAAGCTGGGCATCCCCTGGTTGCGTCAGCCTTTGGATGAGTCAATTGACGCGCTGTATACCGAACTTAGTCAACAGTGGAAACTATTCGACCGCGAGTTGCGACAAGGTAAATTAAAGCATCTGGAGTATGATGAGGTTCGCAATCATTTGACTTGGCATAAGCCCAAGGCCAACAAAGACGAGGCTTTAAAGTTGGGTTTCTATGCCAAACTTCAATCGCATGATATTGCCGATATTTTCCGATTTGTTAATGAGCAGTGTCAGTTCCTCTCAGCGTTAACGCCGTTACAACCGCGCTATGCCAAGAAAGTCGCCGATGAAGATAGTTTGATGGCCGTTATTATTGCTCAGGCGCTGAATCACGGCAACCTGAGTATGTCCGAAACAAGCGATATACCCTATCACGTCCTGGAAGTCACCTATCAGCAATATTTACGACTATCAACATTAAAGGCCAGCAATGATCGAATCAGCAAGTTTATTTCGGAGTTAAGCATCTTTCCCTATTATTCATTCGGGCTGGAACAACTCTATGGGAGTGTTGATGGGCAACATCTTGAAATGGGAACACCTACCCTCAAAGCGCGTCATTCTAAAAAGCACTTTAGGCGGGGGAAAGGTGTTGCAGCCTATACGCTGCTGGCCAATCATATCGCGTTGCAAACTGAATTGATCGGATCGCATGAACATGAAAGCAATTTTTTATTCGATATTTGCTACAACAATACCTCAAATATCATGCCAACGGCCATCACTGGCGATATGCACAGCATCAATAAGGCCAATTTCGCTATCTTACATTGGTTCGGCATGAAGCTGATGCCGCGATTCGTTAGTCTCCAAAATCAACTGAAACACCTATATTGTGCCGATGATATTGCAAACTACGAAAAGTTTTTGATTAAGCCTGCCGGACAGATTAACCGCTCCCTGATTGAATCCGATCAAGCCCACATCGATCAAATCATCGCCACGCTGGGCCTTAAGGAAATGACCCAAAGCACATTGATTAGAAAACTGTGCGCATTACCCGCACAAAATCGAACACGGAAGGCAATTTTTGAGTTCGACAAATTGGTGCGCAGCATTTACACCCTAAAGTATTTGCGTGATCCGCAGATAGAACGTGATGTACACCGTTCGCAAAACCGTATTGAATCCTACCACCAATTGCGTTCATTTACATCCCAAGTCAGCGGCAAAAAGCAACTAATCGGCAGAACTGATTTGGAAGCCGGCATCACCAATCAGTGTGGCAGGCTTATCGCCAATGTGGTAATTGCCTATAATTCGATCATATTATCGCAGCTGCTCGATAAGTATAAAGCTGCCGGAAACGAGAAAGTGATTGCGTTACTCCAGAAAATTTCCCCTGTGGCTTGGCAACATATCCACTTCCTGGGTCACTATGACTTTAAAAATAACCGTAATCCAATCGACTTTGATCATATTTTAGCTGGCATAACATTTGACTAACACATTGATTTAGAATGATTCAAAAAATTCCGAGGGTTTGGGCTTAGAACCCCTATTAACGGCGTCCTTTGACGGGCACCCCGGTGCCGAATTTTGACCTACGATAGGTATAGGTTAATTCTTAGGCCGAAGATGTGGGAACAATAATACATCTCGTATCGACGGAGCATCGGTAAACAACATCACCAGGCGATCGATGCCTATGCCCTCGCCTGCCGTCGGCGGCATGCCGTGTTCCAATGCCGTGACATAGTCGGCGTCGTAATGCATCGCTTCGTCGTCGCCGGCTTCTTTTTCCTCGACCTGCTTACGAAAACGTTCCGCCTGGTCTTCGGCGTCGTTCAACTCGGTAAAACCGTTCGCAATTTCACGCCCGCCGACGAAAAATTCGAAGCGGTCGGTCACATGCGGATCGTCATCGTTGCGTCTGGCCAATGGTGACACTTCGACCGGATAGGCGGTAATAAACGTCGGATTCATCAAGCGATGTTCCACGGTTTTTTCAAAGATTTCGATTTGAATCTTACCGAGACCGTAGCCGTCCTTGACCGGGATTTTCAAATTTTCAGCCACCTTCGCCGCCGCTTCGCGCGTCGCCAAATCGTCGACCGCCAAATCCGGATTGAAATGCAGAATCGATTCGACCACGGTCATGCGATCGAACGGCTTGCCGAAGTCGTATTGTTCGCCTTGGTAAGTAATTAGCGTTTGGCCGAGTACTTCGAGTGCGATGCCTCGCACCATTTCTTCGGTCAAATCCATCAAGTCGTGATACTCGGCATAGGCCTGATAGAATTCAAGCATCGTGAATTCCGGATTGTGCCGTGTCGACAGTCCTTCGTTGCGGAAATTGCGGTTGATTTCGAAAACCCGCTCGAAACCGCCGACAATCAGTCGTTTCAGATACAATTCCGGCGCAATCCGTAAAAACAGCTCCATGTCCAAGGCATTGTGATGCGTCTTGAACGGGCGAGCGGTTGCACCACCGGGAATCGCCTGCATCATTGGCGTTTCGACTTCGAGAAATTGTCGCGCTACCAAGAATTCTCTTATGTATGTAACGATTTTCGAACGGATCAGGAAAGTCTTGCGCGATTGCTCGCTCATGATCAAATCCAGATAACGCTGGCGGTATTTGATTTCTTGATCGGCGATACCGTGGAATTTTTCAGGCAACGGCCTAAGCGCCTTGGTCAATAAACGAATATCGTCAACTTTGATGCTCAATTCGCCGACATTGGTTTTGAACAATACACCCTCGGTGCCTATGATATCGCCAATGTCCCATTTCTTGAACTGATCGTTGTAGAAACCTTCCGGCAGATGATCGCGCGCGACATAAAGCTGCATTTTGCCGGACATGTCCTGGATATGACAGAAACTTGCCTTACCCATGATGCGGCGAGTCATCATGCGCCCGGCAACCTTGACTCGGATCGGATCGGTCTCGAGCTCTTCCTTGGTTTTTTCGCCGTATTCGGCCAGCAATTCGCCAACCACGACATTACGTCTGAAGTCGGTCGGGAAAGCGATACCGCGCTCGCGAATTTCGTTCAATTTGCTGCGGCGTTGTCTGATTTGTTCTTGTTCGTCTTGAATTTGGATTTCGGACATGTAAAATTTTTTTTGATCGAATTTAATGTGTTTAAACAAATCGCGCGATTTTTTGAAAGTGAATTGCACGAATATATTTAATTATTTAATTGTAACTTTGTTTTTCTTGAAACTTGATATATGTGTTTGAGCTACCATTTTCCCCATTTCTACGCTCTACTTTTACATAGTCAAGTGAAGTAATGAGTTTACTTAATTTGGTATAACCGTAATTCCGAGCATCGAAAGAGCTATCTACACGTTGGATATAAGAGCCGACTCCACCTAGATTTGCCCATCCATCATCTTCTGAAGCTGAATCGATAGCTTCTTTGATAAATTCCATTAATTTTTTGTCATTCAATAAATATTCTGTAGTTTTTGTTGTTTCGTTTCTGCTTGTTTTTTGTTCAGCGCCGTTATTAATAGCAGAGTTTCCAATGGGCTCAGTAATCACTTCTTCCATAATGGTTTCGGTAAAAATGAATTTGTTACAGGCAGCCCTAAATGCCTCTGGTGTTCTTCTTTGGCCTATTCCGATAACTTCAAGTCCTGATTCTCTTATTCGAGTTGCTAATTTCGTGAAATCGCTATCACTTGAAACAAGGAAAAAACCATTAAATTTACCCGTATAAAGTAAATCCATTGCATCGATTATCAAAGCTGAATCTGTGGCATTTTTACCCGTGGTATAACCAAACTGTTGAATTGGCTGAATAGCATGTCTATTTAATACTTCTTTCCAAGATTTAAGTTGGGAATTAGTCCAGTCTCCATAACATCTCCTGGACGTTGTTTCTCCATATCTTGCTGCTTCATTTAGTACTGCTTCTATTGCTTTAGCTTGGGCGTTATCTGCATCTATTAATAAAGCGAATCTTTTAGTTTCTGATGGGTACACTGTATATTTCCTTATTAAGTCATGCGTGCTACTGTTTCTTTAATAAATATTAGTTATAACCCGCTTTTCAAACTCGCTTCGATAAATTGATCTAATTCGCCGTCGAGTACTGCCTGTGTGTTGCCGGTTTCGACGTTGGTGCGTAAATCTTTGATGCGCGATTGATCCAAGACATACGAGCGGATCTGACTGCCCCAGCCAATATCGGATTTGGAATCTTCAAGCGCCTGCTGTTGCTCGCTACGTTTCATGATTTCCATTTCATATAACTTGGCCTTGAGCTGTTTCATTGCGGTGTCTTTGTTCTTATGCTGTGAACGATCGCTTTGACATTGCACGACGATGCCGCTTGGCCCATGAGTAATCCTGACCGCGGACTCGGTCCGGTTGACATGCTGACCACCGGCCCCACTGGCTCGATAAACGTCGATGCGCAAATCGGCCGGATTGATATCAATATCGATATCATCGTCGATTTCGGGGGATACGAAAACCGAGGCAAATGAGGTATGGCGGCGGTTGCCGGAGTCAAACGGTGATTTTCTTACCAATCGATGCACGCCGGTTTCGGTTCGCAGCCAACCGAAGGCGTATTCGCCTTCGAACTTGATCGTTGCGCTCTTGATGCCGGCGACATCGCCCGGCGACTCTTCGATCAATTCGGTCTTGAAACCTTTCGCTTCGCCCCAACGCAGATACATGCGTTCGATCATTGAAGCCCAATCTTGTGCTTCGGTGCCGCCGGAACCGGCCTGAATATCGAGAAAGGCATTATTCGCGTCCATTTCGCCGGAGAACATGCGCCGAAATTCGAGTTCGGCGACTTTTCTTTCGAGTTGATCAAGGTCGTTCGCAACCGTATCGACGGTTTCTTCGTCTCCCTCTTCTACTGCCATCACTAGTAACTCTTCGGCGTCGGCGAGGCCGTGATCCAATTCGTTGATCGTATTGACGACTTTTTCGAGTTGCACCCGTTCCTTACCCATAGCTTGAGCCTGTTCGGGGTTGTTCCAAATTGAGGGGTCTTCGAGTTCTTTCAGAACTTCGACGAGGCGTTCGCTTTTGATATCGAAGTCAAAGATACCTCCTAAGCGCGTCGCCGCGGCTTTTGAGGTCGGTGATTTTGTTTTTGATAGGATTAATTTCTTGCATGAATTTTTATAATCTAATGAAACCGAAAGACCATTGGCCGAACATTGACTCGCAATTAATCGGCCTCATGGAAAAACATTAGATTATATACGATTAGCGCGTTTCATTCATAAACGAAAAACGATTGAACGGCTAACCCCAACGATCGTCGCGAACTTGAAGACGGTGGTTTTCGATACGCAACGGAAAACATGCGATGTCTTCATAAGCCGGCGCGGACTTGACTGCGCCGGTTTTGACGCAGAATCGAGCGCCGTGTCTCGGACAAACGATTTCGTCTCCGTCGAGTTCGCCGCTGGCGATTTCTGCACCGTCATGCGTGCATACATCCTCAATCGCGAAAAATTCGCCGTCTATTTTGAATATCGCGACATCGGCGCCATCGACTTCAACAACGACATGTTCGCCATCGGCCAATGCATCTTGATCGACGACATCTATCCAATCGGACATGATAACTCCTGAGTTTTAGCTTTTGATATACACATCGTAACGCAACAGTTTGCCATGAAAACTCTGACTCGGTTTCCCGCCGAGCGGCTGCGCATAATCGGGACTCTTCACGACCACTTTTTTCTCTGCTGCCTGCATCGCGATTTCAAACAAGGCGTCTTTATCCGGATCATCGCCGAGTAGTTCGTGCAAGATTGTCATCGATTTTTTCGCCAACGCCGATTTTTTGCGTTTCGGCGGAAACATCGGATCGATATAGATGCAGTCGGGCTTCGGGTCGAGCCCAGCGAGAATTTGTATGGCATTGCCGGCGATCAATTCGGGTAATTCGAGCGATAGGTTTTTGACCCACTTCAATTCGCCTAAACGTCGAAAAGCATCTTGCAATAGCTCAACCATGACCGGCGAACGTTCGATGCAGCGCAGCCGGTAGCCCATTCTGAAAATATGCAGGCTGTCCTGGCCCCAACCAGTCGTCGCGTCGACGACGGTCTGCGTTTTTCGCCCCAAGGACTGACCGAGCGGCGTGTTTTTCGGCGCGGGCCAGGACCTTTGCTCGCCGGGCCGTGGTTCGATATCGACCGCCAGACCGCCTTTTTTCAGCAGTTCACGATCGAGCAGTTTCAGCACACCGTCGCGCCAGGTCAAATAAAATGATTCAAGCGGATCGAAGTTGGGTTCGGACGGCACTCTAAGCGGAACGCCCAATCTTTCGGCCAATCGCTTAAAATCAGCGGCATCGCCCTGCCCTTCATAAAGCACCGCGAGTTTACCGATATAAAGTTGCTCGGACAAAGGCGCTTATTCGGTCGAAACCGCTTGTTTTTCGTTCTTCAGCGCGGCATCGAGCGTATGCCAAGCCAGCGTCGCGCATTTGACTCGTGCAGGATATTCCCTGACGCCGGCCAACACGGCCAGCTTGCCGACCGCTTCGAGATTGATCTGTTCGTCCTTGCCGGTCGTCATTTCGTGAAAAGTCTTGAACAAGGCTTCGGCTTCGGCTTCGGTTTTGCCTTTGACGATTTCGGTCATCAATGAAACCGACGCGGTCGAAATGGCGCAGCCTGAACCCTGAAAGCTCGCGTCTTCGATCACATCGCCGTTCATTTTTAAGTAGAGCGTCAGGCGGTCGCCGCACAGCGGATTGAAACCGTCCACTTTCCTATCTGCATTCTCGATGATCCTGAAATTACGCGGATTGCGGTTGTGGTCGAAAATGACCTCTTGGTAGAGATCTCTTAAATCGTCAAACATTAACCAAATACCTCTATTAAAGATTCTATGCCGTTCATCAATACATCGATTTCTTGCTTCGTATTATATATCGCGAACGACGCTCGCGCGGTTGCGGGCACTTCGAAAAAGTCCATGACCGGCATTGCACAGTGATGCCCGGCTCTCACCGCGATGCCTAGGCTGTCCAGCATCGTGCCGATATCGTGCGGATGGATTTTGTCCAGTACGAAGGATAGGATAGCGCCTTTTTCGGCTGCTTCGCCGATGATTCGAAGGCCTTTGATTTTCTTAGCCTGTTCGGTCGCGTAATCGAGTAGCTCGGCCTCATATACGGCGACAGCGCCCATGCCGATTTCGTTCAGATAATCGATTGCTGCGCCAAGGGCTATTGCGTCGGCGATGCTCGGCGTACCGGCCTCAAATTTATAAGGCAGCGTATTGTACTCGGTTTCTTCGAACGTGACTTTGCGAATCATGTCGCCGCCGCCTTGATACGGAGGCATCGATTCGAGCAAGGCTTGTTTGCCGTACAACACGCCGATGCCGGATGGGCCGTATAGCTTATGGCCGGAAAAAGCATAAAAATCGCAGTCGAGATCGAGCACATCGACAGGCATGTGAGGTATCGCTTGTGCGCCGTCGAGTAATACCGGAATGTTCTTGTGATGCGCGGCTGCGATGATTTGTTTGACCGGATTAATCGTACCCAAGGCATTAGACATATGAGCGATCGAGATCAGACGCGTTTTATCGCCGATCAATTTGATGAATTCGTCGAGAATCAGTTCGCCGCGAAGATTGATCGGAGCGACTTTCAGTATCGCGCCGGTCTGCTCGCTCAACATTTGCCATGGCACGATGTTGGAATGGTGTTCCATCGCGCTGATCAGAATTTCGTCGCCGGCTTTGATGTTGGCTTTCCCATAGCTTTGCGCGACCAGATTGATCGATTCGGTAGTGCCCTTTGTGAAAATGATTTCCTTGCCCGATTCGGCATTGATAAAATCTTTGATCTTTTCCCGAGCTCCTTCGAACTTATCGGTCGAGCGTACGCTGAGCGTATGCACTCCGCGATGCACATTTGCATAATCATGGCGATAGACGTGACTGATGCAATCGATCACGACGTTCGGTTTCTGGCTTGAGGCCGCATTGTCCAGATAGACCAGCGGTTTATTACGGATTTTCTCGTTCAGGATCGGAAAATCGTTGCGTATTTTATCGATAGGAAATTGAGTCATGGTTTGCTAGTTTGGCGTATATTCTTTATATTTTATCTTTTTGTAACTATTCAGCGCATGCGGTAGGTTGGTGTCAGGCATTGATTTCTAAGCACGCGTGAATACATCCCTGTAAGCTCTGACTGCAACGTCCTGTTGCAGACAGACTTATAAAGCAATGCCCGACACCTTCTCATACATGAGTTATGCTGAATAATTACATCTTTTTTAAAATCAACCGGTTTCAATTATGGTGATCGCGAATCCTCGAAAACATCTGACCAATATCGACGAATGGCGCAGATTGGGCGAAGCCAGCATTTTCCCGCCCGACAGCCGTCTCGAACTGATCAACGGAGAAATCTTGGAAATGTCCCCAATAGGCTGCAATCATGCCGGTCATGTCATTCGGCTAATGAATTTCTTTGCCATGCGCGTAGCGGGAAAGGCTATCATGAATGCGCAAAACCCGTTGCAACTCTGCGATCTGTCCGAACCGGAACCTGACTTCATGCTCTTGAAGCCGAACCCGGATTTTTACTCGACCCGTCATCCTGTCGCCAACGATGTCTTATTGCTGATCGAAGTTGCCGATTCGTCGCTCGATTTCGACCGTAACCAGAAAATGCATCTTTATGCTTTACACCAAATTCCCGAGTACTGGCTTCTCAACCTGAAAGATTCCTGTGTCGAAATTTACCGAAAGCCGGCCGGCGATCTTTATGCAGAGAAGCGAACATTGACGTTCGGTGATTCGATCGCCTTGTCCGAACTCCCTGAAATCACAATCGATATCGGCGACATACTTTAACCCAGCCTTGGTATAACCCCAGCCTACGCCGTGTTTTGAACTGGTCGGCTGGGATGAAACAAAGCGAAATCCCGGCAAATACCCCTTACAGCCAATCTTGCGTGATCCCTTGCTGCGGAAAGCGCTTCAGCACTTCGGCAAGCACCAGGTCGTGTAGGCTTTTTTGCTTTATCTTAGTAACCATCTCGTTCGCGAACGCGAAAGTCAGCATGTTACGGGCGGTTTCCTCATCGACGCAGCGCGATTGCAGATAAAACACCGACTTTTCGTCGAGCTGTCCGACCGTCACGCCATGCGCGCATTTGACATCGTCGGCATAGATTTCCAGCTGCGGCTTGGTGTCGACTTCAGCATCGTTCGATAACAATAAATTGCGATTGTTCATTTCCGAATCGGTCTTTTGTGCATCCTCGGCGACAACGACACGCCCTTGAAACACGCCGCGCGCTCTGTCGTCCAACACGCCTTTATAAACTTCGCGACTGACTGCATACGGTTCAAGGTGATTGATGCGCGTATGGTTGTCGAGATGCTGCCGTTTGATACCCAGATACAAACCGTTCAAATTACATTCGCTCGCATGGCCGAGGTCGACATGAATATCGCTTCTCGCCAATAGGCTTCCGAAGGCGAAATTGTGATGACTGAAACGTGCGTCACGAGACTGTTTCACATAAGTACCGCCGAAGTGATACGCTTTTTCCGATTCGCATTGCAGTTTGAACATAGTCAAATCGGCGTTCGGCTCGACGAACACTTCGGTGACCGCCGCCGATAGATAGGCTTGATCGACGCCGACGTAGGTTTCGATCATTTGCGCCTGCGCCATCGATTCGGCAATCACGAGATTACGCGTCGCCGCCAAGCGATTCGGGTCGGTGACGACATGCAGCAATTGCACGGGCTTGTCGAGCAAGGTTTTGGCCGGTATGCGTATGAATGCGCCATCGCCGAACCAAGCGGTATTAAACGCGACGAAACTGTGCTCATCAATGCTAACCGCTTTGCCGAAGTAAGATTCGACTTGCTCGGCATCGGCGTCAAGTAGTTCGTTTAGGCTCTTTATCGTGACGTTTTTCGGAATGCCTGCTAGGTTGGACAATTCAGCCGAGTAATAGCCGTCGACTAACACAATTTGCCAGCAATCGGCCAAACAATAATTTTTGAGCCAATCTTTGTCTATTTGTTGATCGCTCGGCTCAAGACGAGGTTCGAACAAATTTTTCTCGATGCTGGATACGTTCGTATAGCGCCATTCTTCTTCCCGCAGCGACGGAAAACCGCGCCCGGAAAATTGTTTCAGCGCATCATTGCGCAATTCGAGCAGCCACGGCAGCGATCCTCCGGGCAACTTCGCTTCGATTTTCGAATATTCTGCCGTATAACGGCTAGCGGTTTGCGTAGTCATATCAAGCGGCCTGTTTGTTTTCAACCCAGCTATAACCTTTTTCTTCGAGCTCCAATGCCAACTCCGGCCCGCCCGATTTGACGATTTGTCCGTGCGCCAAGACATGCACGAAATCCGGCTTAATGTAATCGAGCAGCCGTTGATAATGCGTAATCATCACGAACGAACGCTCCGGCGAACGTATTGAATTGACGCCCTCTGCGACGACTTTCAATGCATCGATGTCGAGACCGGAATCGGTTTCGTCGAGAATGCATAGTTTCGGCTCTAACACCGCCATTTGCAGGATTTCATTGCGCTTTTTCTCTCCGCCCGAGAAGCCTTCATTGACGGCCCGGTACAGGAATCTTTCATCCATTTCGAGCAGACGAACTTTTTCTTTGATCAACGTCAAAAAATCCATCGCGTCGACTTCGGGCAAGCCTTGGTGTTTGCGAATCGAGTTCAGCGCAGCTTTCAATAAGTAAATATTGCTGACCCCCGGTATTTCGACCGGATACTGAAAGGCCAAAAACACGCCTTCGCGGGCTCTGATTTCAGGCGCCATTTCAGTCAGGTCTTTGCCTTCATAAGTTACTTGACCTTGGGTGACGGTATAACCGCTCTTGCCTGACAAAACATGGGATAGGGTGCTTTTTCCGGAGCCGTTAGGCCCCATGATGGCATGAATTTCGCCGGGTTTCACTTGAAGATTAATACCTTTCAAAATTGGTTTGTCGCCCACGCTAACGTGGAGATTTTCAATGTTGAGCATGTTGATTTCCTAAAAATTTATATGGTTTGATCGTTATAAAGCCGCGTTCATTAGATGATCGTCGCTAACCTACCGATCCTTCCAAACTAAGCCCTAACAAAGCCTGCGCCTCGACTGCAAATTCCATCGGCAATTCCTTGAAGACCTCTTTACAGAAACCGTTGACAATCATGGAAACCGCGTCTTCGGCCGAAAGTCCGCGCTGCTGGCAGAAAAACAATTGATCCTCGCTGATTTTCGATGTCGTCGCCTCGTGTTCGACCTGCGCTGAAGGTTGTTTGACCTCGACATAAGGGAACGTATGCGCGCCGCATTTGTCGCCGACCAAGAGCGAATCGCATTGCGTATAGTTGCGCGCATTTTCGGCACCTTTCAAGACTTTGACCAAGCCGCGATAAGTGTTCTGCGCCCTGCCCGCCGAAATGCCCTTAGAAATGATCGTGCTGCGCGTGTTTTTGCCGATATGAATCATTTTCGTGCCGGTATCGGCTTGTTGATAATTGTTAGTCAACGCGACAGAATAAAATTCTCCGATCGAATTATTGCCGGTCAATACACAGCTTGGATACTTCCAGGTGATCGCCGATCCGGTTTCGACTTGCGTCCACGATACCTTGGAGTTTTCACCACGGCAATCGGCGCGCTTAGTCACGAAATTATAGATACCGCCCTTACCCTCCTTGTCGCCGGGATACCAATTTTGTACAGTTGAATATTTGATTTCGGCATTATCCAATGCGATCAATTCGACGACTGCGGCATGTAATTGGTTCTCGTCGCGCATTGGCGCTGTGCAGCCTTCGAGATAACTGACATAGCTGCCTTCGTCGGCGATAATCAAGGTTCTTTCGAATTGTCCGGTGTTGGCTGCATTGATTCGAAAATAAGTCGACAACTCCATTGGGCAGCGTACGCCTTTCGGAATATAAACGAAAGAACCGTCGGTAAACACGGCAGAGTTCAGTGCTGCGAAAAAATTATCTCCGGTCGGCACGACCGAGCCGAGATACTGTTGAACCAAATCCGGATATTCGCGCAAGGCTTCGGAAATCGGGCAAAAAATTACCCCGGCTTCTTTCAGCTTACTCTTAAATGTAGTCGCGACCGAGACGCTGTCGAACACCGCATCGACCGCAACACCGGCCAGGCGCTCCTGTTCGTCGAGCGGAATGCCGAGTTTTTTGTAGGCTTCTAGAATTTGCGGATCGACTTCGTCGAGACTTTTCGGTCCGTCTTCCTTACGCTTAGGCGCCGAGTAATAACTCACTGCTTGATAATCGATCGGGTCGAACTTGACGAAAGCCCACTCCGGCGACTTCATCGTTTGCCAATGACGAAACGCCTTCAGTCTGTACTCCAGCATAAACTCGGGTTCATTTTTGATTTTCCAGAGCTTATGAATCACTTCTTCGTTCAGACCGGGCGGAAAAGTGTCGGTTTCCAATTCTGTGACAAAGCCTTGCTTGTATTCTTTTCCGATCAGTTGTTCGATTTCTTTTGCGCTTGCTGACATTTCGTTCTCCGTCGTTACCGGTAAAGACTCGCTACCGGCACATAAAATTCTTCCGGCTTCGATGCCGGCAAAATCAAATCCGCTAGTGTAATTGAATCAAGCGCATTAAAGATAGCTTGATTGATTTTTCCCCAACTGCCGCGGATTTCGCAGCCGCCGGCCTGTTCGCAGTTTTGTTGCGAAATACTGCATTCGGTTAAAGCAATAGGGCCTTCTACGGCGCTAATAATGCTCGCCACAGTAATATGTTCGGGTACGTTCGCCAGCTCATAACCGCCTTTCGCTCCTCGAGTCGAGCAAACTAGGCCGGCCTTGGCGAGTTGTTTTAGAAGCTTACTGACCGTTGCCGGTGCAATACCGGTTATATCGGCGATTTCATTGGCGGCATGCATCTGGAAACGGTTTTTTGCCATATAGCTTAAAATCACTGTCGCATAATCTGTTAACTTGCCTAGACGCAACATACCCTGCTCCAAAAATTCAGGACTATTTTAGTCCTATTTAATACCATAGTAAAGTACTTGGTTATTATTTTTTTTCCATTAGGCTTTTTTATGGGGTTAGGTTAATCATGGGGACGCATGCCAATAGCGCCGATGGGCTAGGCGCTGTGCTTCCAATTTTAGCGTGCGTTTTGTCGTCGTTACGGTCAAAGCACCATGGCGCCCAGTATCAAACCAATTGATGTTTAAATCATCCAAACGTTCGATGACTTCTTGATGAGGAAATCCGAAACGGTTCTTATAACCGGATGGAATCAGTGCGTAACTTGGGGAAACGGCTTGCAAAAATGCATGCATCGAAGATGTCTTACTGCCATGATGCGGAACGATCAAAATATCGGCAAGCAAATCGTAAGCGTATTTTTCAATTAACCAAGCTTCAACGTTTTTTTCAATATCGCCGGTCAACAAGATACTTCCCTGTTCTGTAACAACCTTGAGTACGCAGGAGTTATCATTATTTGAGCGAAAACTGGCCGTTTCGTCGGGCGCCAACATAATAAAAGAGACGCCGTCCCATAACCAACTTTGACCGGTTCTACAAAAATCAGCCGACACATGATCGATTCGCTCCGGCACACTACTCAAAACTGCATCCGTCCTAATACCCCTGAGTAATGAAGCCGCGCCGCCGATGTGGTCGTTATCGCCGTGACTGATAATAAGCTTATCGACTCGATCTATGCCATGATAATGTAAAAACGGCAATAAGACCGATATGCCGCTATCCGATCCGGAATCGAAACGAATTCCGGTATCGAATACCAAAACATGCTTTGCGGTTTGCACTACGGTAGCCAAACCTTGGCCGACATCGAGTAAGGTTAGCTTGACCCCGCCATCTTCCGGACGATCCAAGCTCGGAAAAAATAATGGACAAAGCATTAGGCATCCTAGCCAGCGCCCGCCTAACCCTCGTGGCGTTAATAAAATAAAAACACCCAGCACAAAAAAAGCCACTGCAATCAACGTAGGTTGAGGGTAAGAAAGTATCGCGAATGGCCAATCGGCTAATTCAGCCAAAAACCAAAACAATCCTTTTAATATTGTGTCGACTACCAACAATAAAGGTTCCGCTAACTCAGGTATCGGCCCGAGAAGAAACATGGAAGGAAGCAGAATGGGTACAACCAGAAAGCTAACGACAGGAACTGCGATTAAATTTGCCAGTGGCGCAATTAATGACGTCTGCTGAAAAAAGAATAACAATACCGGCGCAAGTGCTAATGCCATCGCCCAATGAATTTTTAGCGCCGCCAGCCAACGGTTTGTTTCCTGAAGTCGCCCCCCTGCAATGAAGACTATAAAGATAACCGCCAAAAACGAGAGCCAAAAACCGGGGGATAATATCGCCAAGGGATCCATCGACAATACGGCAAATAAAGCTAACGCTAATGTATTGGAGAGAATGACGTTTCTTTGCCAAATGACCGAGAACATAACTGCTGCCAACATGATCAAGGCGCGTTGTGTCGGCACCGAAAACCCGGCCAAACTGGCATAGAGCGCAGCGATAAACAGCGCCGCAAGCGCGCCGGCATGATGGGGCGACAGTCTCAATACTCCGGTTCTGGCCCAGAATTTAACGACCGTTAAATAAATCAATCCTGAAATTAGTCCGATATGCAAACCGGAAATCGCTATTAAATGAACGGTTCCGGTGTTACGGAAGATATTCCATTGCGCTGAACTAAGCTCCTGCCTATCGCCGATTGCCAGAGCCTTGATAATGCCGATTGTATCGCTTGAAACACCTGCATTATTAAGCTTATCCGAAAGTTGTTGACGCCAAGTTGAAATATTAAAAAACGATGATTTGTCCGAAACCATTACAGGCGATGGTCTATCACGAACATAACCGGTTGCCCCGATACCTTCGCTCAGTAACCAACGCTCATAATCGAAACCGCCCGGATTCAAATTGCCATGCGGTCGTTTTAGTTTGACCGAAAACGACCAATACTGGCCGGCTTTAATTTCGTCCTTGGGATTATACCAACTCAAGCGCAGTTTCTTAGGGATGCCTTCAGGACCTTGAATATCGGTTAGGTTGAAACGAACACGCCTATCGCTTTGACGGGGCAGACCGGTAATGCGTCCCTGTATCGGTATTATCTTGCTTTCCAAATCGATCGGGAGTCGATTCGATAAAGCAATCGAAGCAAAAACAATCGCCCATAGCATGCCGAACAAAAAGGTCGCGGCTTTTCGAAATTTTAGTCTGAGTAAAATTCCGATCAGAACGCAAGCAGAGGCCAGCCAATGCCAATCATCAGGTAATTGTGGAAATTGTTGAACAATCCAAATGCCGGCTGCGAAGAAAAACGCGGATCTAGCCATCAGTTCTCTGAGTTATTTATGCTTTTTCGGCTTTTAAAAAACCTGATAAACTAAAGGTCTGAAAAACTATAATTACAAAGATCATGCCTAAAAAGCTCATCAAAAAGTATCTGCCTCATCCCGATAAAATCAAAGAACACAAAAACCTACAGTTTTTGGGTGAGCGCTTACACGAGCCGAATTTATGGCATTTAAACCGCCGTTCGGTAGCGCTGGCTTTTGCAATCGGTTTATTTACAGCCTGGATTCCTGTCCCCGGCCAGATGGCAATCGCCGCGGTTGGCGCTTTTTATTTTCGGGCCAATTTACCTTTGTCGGTCGCGTTGGTGTGGATCACTAACCCATTTACGATGCCGCCGATGTTTTATTTTGCCTATCGAGTCGGACTGCTACTGTTAGCGAGAAAGCCGCATGAAGATGTTGAATTTACCTTTGAAAATGCCATGGCGGAATTAGGCGATATTTGGGCTCCGTTTTTGTTGGGTTGCTTGGTCATCGGTACAATAAGTTCAGCTGCCGGCTATTTCGGCATGAGCAATCTGTGGCGCTATCATGTCGGTAAACGCTGGACTAAGCGGCAGAAGCGCTAGTTTATTTGCTAAAAAAATACCTTGATTCGCCAAAAGTCACGAAAAGTGCTCGATTAATGGCTTGTTTTGGCCTCATGATTCATTCGTTGGTTTAAATGCCCACCCATTGCTACCCCGTCGGGGATGGCAAGGTCTATTTAGGATGTGGTTCCAAAAAACCGACCTTTTTTAGTTTCGTGCGAATAAGTGAAAGTCGATGGAATATGAATGATGCGGTCTTGACAAGCAATTGAAAAGCCACATTATTTCACCATTCACCATTCACCATTCACCATTTCTAGTGATTGACGATCAGACCATCTTCCATATGCAACACGGTATCCATGCGCTGAGCCAGATCCGGATCATGAGTGACAATTAGGAAGCTCACTTTAAGTTCACGATTCAACTCTAACATTAGTTGATAAATTTGCTCGGCCGTTTTACTGTCTAGATTACCGGTCGGCTCGTCGGCTAATACGCATTTCGGTTGATTGATCAACGCCCTAGCAACTGCGGCCCGCTGCCGCTCTCCACCGGAAAGTTCGCCGGGCTTATGCTCCACTCGATGCCCTAAACCGACTCGTTGCAATAGCTCATCGGCCTTATAACGAGCTTGACCGACCGTTTCACCGCCGATCAACAACGGCATCGCCACATTTTCCGATACTGAAAATTCGCCCAGCAAATGATGAAATTGGTAAATGAAACCCAATGAGCTGTTTCTCAGTTTATTTAATTTAGTCGAATTGACTTTATTGAGATTGACGCCGTCCAAAACGACCTCGCCGCCATCGGGTTTATCGAGCCCGCCAAGCATATGCAGCAAGGTGCTTTTACCGGAACCGGAAGCGCCCATGATAGCCACACGTTCGCCAATGCCGATACTTAAATCGACGCCTTTCAATACATCGACATTGAGTCCGCCTTGCTTGAAACTTTTGGTCAAGTCGCGGCACTGTAAAATAGTCGAATCATTCATATCTTAAAACTTCCGCGGGATTGATTTTTGATGCTTGCCAGGCCGGATAAAGGGTTGCGAGTAACGATAACGAAAAAGCCATCCCAGCGATTGTATACACATCCTCCCATTCCAGTTTCGAAGGCAACTCGCTGATGTAATAGACATCGGCCGCCATAAACTGCACGCCGAAAAATTGTTCTATCGCGGGCACAATGGTTTCTACATTCAGCGCCAAGGCAATACCTCCCGCGGTACCCAACAAAGTGCCGACTACACCGATGATTCCACCTAAAACGATGAAAATCCCCATGACCGAAGGCGAAGACAGACCCTGAGTTTTCAAAATAGCGATATCACCGCGTTTATCCGTTACAACCATGACCAGCGTCGATACAATATTGAAAGCGGCAACCGCAACGATTAACAGTAAAATGATAAACATGACCCGCTTTTCGGTTTGAATCGCGCGGAAAAAATTACTGTGCGCTTGCGTCCAATCGCTAACTCGATAATCTTCATACAATGCTTGAGCGATAGATCGACTGATTTGCGGTGCATTGAACAAATCGTCAAGCTTTAAGCGTAGGCCGGAAACCGCCTCCCCCATTCTGAATAATCTTGATGCATCATCTAAATGGATAATCGCCATATTTCGGTCATACTCATACATACCGACTTCGAAAACACCACTGACGGTAAATCGGCGCATACGAGGCAATATTCCGGCTGGCGTCGACGTAATTTGAGGGGTGATTACAGTAATTTTGTCTCCGACCATCGCACCGAGATAGGCGGCCAATTCCGCACCTAAAACGATATTGTATTCGCCGGGTACCAGTTGTTCGAGAGAACCGGCTTTCATTTTTTCAGCAACCTCGGAGACCTGATGCTCCACATTCGGCAAGATGCCACGCAACATCGAGCCGCTGACTCGTCGGTCCGCATTAATCATGACTTGGCCATTAATGAATGGCGCTGTCCCTTCTATATTAGGATAGCTTTCAATCAAGCCATTTAGTTTTTGCCAGTCATCCAATTGGCCATCGAGTCCCGTAACGGTGGCGTGCGAGGTCATGCCCAAAATCCGTTCGCGCAATTCCGCTTCGAAACCGTTCATCACCGACAAGACGGTGATCAATGCGGTCACTCCCAAAGCGATGCCGAGTATGGATGTCAGCGTGATGAATGAAATAAATTGCGTACGGCGTTTTGCCCGCGTATAGCGCAGGCCAATATACAAAATGAGAGGTTTAAACATTCAGTGATGGATAGAGGATGGACGGAATTAGGATTTTTTGCAATTAACGCACAATCCATATAAATACAAGCTGTGATCGGTTAATTCATACCCCAACTTGTCGGCAATCTCTTTTTGCCTGCTTTCGATGACCGGGTCGGTGAACTCGTCGACTTTTCCGCATTTGACGCAAACAATGTGATCATGATGACCGCCTGTATTTAGTTCGAAGACCGAATTTCCACCTTCGAAATGATGTCTTGCAACCAAACCAGCGGCTTCAAATTGAGTCAAAACTCGATAAACAGTGGCTAGCCCGATTTCTTCATTTTCACTCAACAGGATTTTGTAGACCTGTTCGGCAGTTAGATGACGATCGTCTTTTTGGCTTTCAAGAATTTCAAGAATTTTAACGCGAGGTAGAGTGACTTTTAAGCCTGCGTCCCTTAAATCTTGTTTTTCCAAAATAAAATCTCCTATTAATAAATGGATCGTTTTGCTGTCCGGGATAAATTAAATCTGTTCGGTACCTATATCCTTTGCTAGTCAAAGTTCGGTGCCGGGGTGCCCGTCAAAAGACACTGTAAATACGTCCATGTAGGCTCTGTGACAGCATCCATGTCATCTCCTCACCTAGCGTTAGGTGAGGGGCCTAACACCCCGGCACCTCCTCAGGCTAATGCCGAAATTTGAAGTGCGAAAGGTATAAAAAGCAGCGAACTAAAATCAAAAAGCTATTGTAGCCTTTTTTATTAGTAATGAGCATACAGTTTAACAGTGTAGAACTGCATTCTAGGATAATTATTGCAATTGATGTAAGATTGCCGTTTTGCTTATCCCTTAGACGCTAAATGAAAAAGCCGCTTGTCTTTTCATGCTTCCTAGCAAGCTTTATACTCGCCTCATGTACAACCATCATGGAAAACTTGCCGGGTGTCTATACTTTGGATATTCAACAAGGCAATATGATCGACCAGGAAATCATCGATCAGTTGCGTCCCGGCATGAATAAACGCCAGGTTTTATACATCATGGGTTCGCCCATGTTGCTCGACCCTTTTCAACAGCAACGTTGGGATTATATTTTTTCTGAACAATTAGAAGGCGGACCTAGACTGCAAAAAAAAGTGACGCTGCTCTTTGATGAGGATCAATTGATAGGCGTACAAGGCGATTTCAGACCCAGCTCAAAACCCACAGAACGAGTTTCGCACGAGACAACACTTGTGCTACCCAAGCGCAAATTAGAAAAAACAGTTTGGGAAAAAATAACCGGTGTTTTTGGTAGCGATGAAACATCAAGTAGCACGATTGAGTTCAAAAAACCGGCGGACGACAACACAATCGATAATGATCCGCTCACTTCATCTTCCAGGGTCAATTAGATCAAGAATTCCCTCAGAGAGTTGAACTTTCTGAAGGAATTTTACAAGCCAATCACTTATTCTTTTGCAGCCTTGCTTCTTCTTGACTCCTTAGGGTCGTGCAGTAATGGTCGGTAAATTTCTACTCTGTCAAACTCCTTTAACACCCGATCCAGTTTGCAGGCGCTACTAAAAATACCAACCTTGGCTTGAGACAAATCGATTTCAGGAAAGCGCGTTATAACCCCGGATTTTATAATAGCTTCCTCGACTGTTGCACCCTCCGGTACTGTAGTATTTAAAATAACCTGGTTTTCCGGTTTAGCATAAGCGACTTCTACTCTAATGAATTTTTCAGCCATATATTTCCTTTGCACGCTCGGTAAACGAGGCCACCATAGTATTGCATATTTGATTAAAGACAGCCCCGAAAGCCAGACTCGCCAATTTTCCGGACATTTCGAATTCAAGATCCAATGAAATTTTACTCGCATCCTCACGCAGAGGCATAAAGTCCCATTTGCCTTCCAGGTGCGTGAATGGCCCGTTCAGTAGTTCAATCGTAATCCGACCGCCATGGTCCAGTTGGTTACGGGTTGCAAACGACTTTTTGAAACCTCCCTTAGCAATCATTAATTCGGCTTCGACAACATCGTCCTTGCGAGACAAAATCCTGCTGCCTGAGCACCAGGGTAAAAACTCCGGATACGCTTCGATATTATCGACCAGATCGAACATCTTTTGCGCGGAGTATTTAACCAACGCGCTTTTTTGTACCAACACCATTTTTAAAGCACTCCGACCACGTTCAAAAACACCAGAAAAACTGCTGCGGGAGAGACGTATCGAACCAGAAACCACCAGCCTTGGTAATATATTGGTTTGGAACTGCGCAATTCATGCTCGCTATCTTCGGGTCTCATGATCCAACCGGCAAAAACGGCCACACAGAAACCGCCGATGGGTAACAATAAATTAGCCGTCAAATAATCCAATAAATCGAAAATGGATCGGTCGAAAATTTTAAAATCCGACCAAACATTGAAAGAAAATACCGTGCCTAATCCTACCACCCACGTGGCAAGCCCGGCCCAGACACATGCTTTCTTGCGATCGACTTCTTTGTTTTCGACCAGCCATGCAACAGCCGGTTCGATTAGTGAAATTGACGAAGAAAGCGCCGCAAAAACCAGCAGAACGAAAAACAAAATGCCAAACAGCCAGCCGCCGGTCATATTGCCGAATGCAATCGGTAGCGTTTGAAAAATCAACCCGGGTCCGGCAGCGACTTCCAGGTTATTTGCAAAAACAATTGGAAAAATCGCGATACCGGCCAGCAAAGCAACAGCGGTATCGGCTCCGGCGATCAAGATACTGGTCCGTGTAATCGAAATGCTATTCGGTAAATAAGAACCGTACACCATGATCGCGCCTATGCCTAGGCTCAATGTAAAAAACGCATGCCCCATTGCGGTTAAAACGGCTTGACCGGTAATTTTGCTAAAATCCGGATTGAACAAAAAGTTAATGCCTTGTTGGTAAGACCCGGTCGTCATCGCATATGCAACCAGCAACATTAAAATAACAAACAAACCGGGCATCAAAAATCTGACTGCTTTCTCCAAGCCGCCGGCTACCCCTCTCGATACCACTAGCATGGTCATCAGCATAAAAATACTATGCCAAAAAATCTGTTGCAGCGGACTGCTCATTAGACCGCTAAAAGTATTCTTGATTGCTGTGCCGTCCGCACCGGAAAAGCTACCTAAAAAAGCTTTGAAAACATAGGCGATACCCCAACCGGCTACTACGCTGTAATAAGACAAAATCAAAAATCCGGAAATAACGCCCAACCAACCCACATAATGCCATTTAGGATCGGCATTCGCCTCATCGGCTAAATCCGACATCGTATTAATGGGGCTTTGCCGTCCGCGGCGACCTATGAGCGTTTCCGCCATCATAATCGGAAGGCCGATCAACAGAATACATAGCAGATAAACGATAACAAAAGCTCCGCCACCGTTTTCTCCCGCAATATAAGGAAATTTCCAGATATTGCCTAAACCGACCGCCGAACCGGTCGCCGCTAAAATGAATGCTAAGCGCGACGACCATTCACCATGAATTGATTTCTTTGTTTGCGTCATTTCCGTGCCTGTTCTTTGCTATAAAGCTAAATAATTATTAATAAATCGAGTAAAATACCAAAATTATTAGATCCCGTCAGTTTATAAATCCACTTAACACGCCATGGCCGATAAAAAATCGAAGAAAAAAAACAAGTCGCAAAACAATACTATCGCCACCAATCGCCAGGCTACGCACGAATATTTTATTGAAGAACGCTTTGAAGCGGGTCTAGTCTTAGAGGGGTGGGAAGTCAAGAGCCTGAGAGAAGGCCGGGCGCAACTAAAGGAAAGTTATGTACAAATCAAGCGAGGCGAAGCGTGGTTGTATGGCGCTCATATCTCGCCGCTATTGTCCGCTTCCACACATGTCAATCCGGATTCGATACGCGGTAGAAAACTGTTGTTGCATCGCCAGGAATTGAACAAATTGATCGGCAGCGTCGAGCGCAAAGGGTATACGTTGATTCCCTTATCGATGTATTGGAAAAACGGCCGAGCCAAAATTGAAATCGGCTTGGCCAAAGGCAAAAAATTACATGACAAGCGGACAGCGTCTAAAGATCGAGATTGGCAGCGTGAAAGAGAACGCCTGATGAAACATGCCTAAATACATGGTTAACAGTGAACGGTAAGCGTCCGCGAATTTTTCAGGCGGCAATGATTCGATAACAATACCTTACATAACAATGACTTTGACACGATTTCTAGACAACATAAAAAACAATCGACCGGTCGGTTTCGATGAAACGATGGCCGTGATTGCCGAACACTACGAATATCAACCTGCCGAATTTAGCAACGGCCTCGAAGATAATGAATTGATCAATAAAGCGGGTACAAACGAAGGCTCCTGCAAAATTTTCGCGTTCGCAAGAATGAACGGACTCGATGAGCAACAAACTTTGAATCTGTTCGGCGATTATTATCGCTTGGACGTGTTGAACGATCCGACCGGAACCGGCCATCAAAACATCCGAAATTTCATGCGCTACGGCTGGCAAGGCATACAATTCAAGGGTATGCCGCTTACGCTCAAATAGCCGTTTCGGAGCGATGTCTACGTGGCGGCTAAAAACTAAATGGATATCGATTTTCTGATCGTAGGACAAGGACTGGCCGGAAGCCTGCTTGCTTTTGAGCTGATACAACGCAACGCACGGGTCATGGTCGTCGACGACGGCCGCGAAAATGCTTCACAAGTCGCGGCCGGCCTCATCAATCCTGTTACCGGCATACGCCTGGTCAAAACCGATCGGGTCGACGATTTATTGCCGGAAGCAAAAGCGCTCTACAGCCGCCTGTCGAAAGTCTTCGCCCGGAATTTCCTCGTAGAAAAAACGATGTTTCGCCTGTTGTGCAACGAGGCCGAAGTCGCGCAATGTCAAAAGCGCTTGAATGCCACGGAATATGCTGCCTACCTATCGAAAATACATCCACGAGAATCATTCGCTTATCCGTTTCAAGACTGTCGATGGCTATTGGAGCAAAAACAAACCGGCTATCTAAATACCCGTCCGCTGCTCGACGCTTTGCGGGACTTCTTTATCGGCATCGACAGTTATCGAAATCTCACGTTCGATTTTCGTGGCGCACAAGTGGTTGAGTCTTTCTATCGGCAAGGACTCAAGCCGAAACGGATCGTTTTTTGCGAAGGATACCGCTTAATCCATAACCCTTGGTTTTCCTGGTTACCATTGCAAGCGGTCAAAGGCGAGATACTGACCATCGAAAGCGACTTTGCCTTACCGGAACAGATCATCAATTTCGGCAACTGGCTGATTCCCATCGGGAAAAACCGTTGCCGGACCGGTGCGACATTCGACAGGCATTGCACCGATACAGCCATTACAGAGCAGGCCAAGCACCAATTGATTCAATCGCTTGCCAAGATAGATCCACGTTTCGGGTCCAAAACGCGCATCGTCGATCAACAAGCCAACATCCGCCCCTGCACGCCGGACCGAATGCCTTTTCTAGGCAGGCATCCCGCAAATCCCCAGCTTTGGGTATTCAACGGTTTCGGCGTCAAGGGCAGCCTGCAAATCCCGTGGTACAGCCGTCATTTGGCCGATGCCTTGCTTGACGGCTCAGACTTGGATAAACACTGCAACATCCGGCGATATTATGAAACGCATTTCCTTGGTTCACGAAGCGCATAAAGCCCTACAGACTGTATTGCAAGCCGGCGATTACGCGGTCGATGCCACGGTCGGCAACGGGCACGATACGCTGTTTCTGGCTCGGCATGTCGGCCCCGACGGCATCGTGTTCGGGTTTGACATTCAACAACGCGTGATCGATCAAACGCGGCGCGGACTCGAACTGGGAAAAATCGACACTCGGGTTGAGCTGTTCAGGGTGAGTCATGCGGAAATGACAAACATAATTCCCATGCAATTTCACGGGCGCATCAAAGCGGTCATGTTCAATCTGGGATATCTTCCCGGCGGCGACAAATTGCTGATCACTCGAACCGATACGACGATTGCCGCGCTGAATCAGGCCCTTCGAATGCTTGCACCGGCTGGATTATTGACGATACTTGCCTATCCGGGCCATCCCGGCGGCGATCAAGAAGCCGATGAAGTCGACAAATGGTGCGCCGGATTGGAGGGTTCCCGTTACGATAAGTCATGCATCAACAGTCAGGAAAATCAAAATAGTACGCCCCGGCTATACCTCGTTAGACCAATCTGAAATTCTAGAACACGAGTTAAGCGTCACTTAAGTTTTATATGTTTGGCCTTTGACCGGTCATATCGATTCCTCTATACTTTAATAGCGATACGATACTATTTATCACTACAACGGAGAGAATCAATGTATAAATTCAAACCCATCGCGATGGCCTTAGTCTTGACATTCGGCGCTTATGCTCCAAGCAGTCATGCGGAGGAAAGCTATTTTTCACAAGTTGGCGATAAGTTTTTAACCGGGTTTGCAAACATTTTTACCGGTATCGGCGAAGTACCTAAAAATATCGTCGATGCCAGTAAAAAAACCAATCCGGTCGTCGGTTCAACCGGAGGTTTGATCAACGGTACATTGCATACATTGGGAAGAACCGCATCCGGAGTCTTTGACGTGATAACCAGTCCGATTCCAACCAAAAGCATGGTAGAACCCAAATATGTTTGGTCGGAATTCGATCAAACCACAACCTACGGCGGTACTTTCAAGTAATCTCCAACCCTGCTCCCCGAAATTCTTCAGGGGAGTTTTTTTGTCCTTTCCGATCTCAATTTTTCCTTAAAAAGTTACCCACAAAAGCTGTGGATAACTCTGTGGATTGATTGTTTTTTTAATCGCTAAAGTACCGGTTTTATTGCGCTTCAGTTAAATTGTCCAAAATCGATACAGGCAGCTTATTAAACCAAAAATCAATAACTTACATTGAAACTTGATGTTTCAATGGCTTATGGAAACAAGCTGGATAAGTCCTTGATTTATGCTGTGCACAACTCGTAGCGACTCCGAACTATTGCCGCTGATCCCAGGCCTTTTCGATGCAGGCGACCGGGCACGCATAGACCTTGTTGGTTTCCACCTGTTCGGCGGCCATAATCCATTTCGGACGCATCGTTTGCAGCCAGCAATGCACAATCAATTTCGCCATAACCGGCCTCGATTTAATTGAATCCGGCCTGCTGTAGTTTTCGGCGGGGTTCTCATGACGCAGGTCCTGAATGCTCAATGCTGCGACGATGATCGCTACTTCGTTTAGATACTGATATTCGTCCGCGCGCAAACAGTTACAGCTTGGCTCTTAATTTGGCTGATAACTTTACGCAATCAGAAATAACTATATTGACAAGCAGAGGGACATTAATTAAAATCATTTACAAATAGGAATCATTATCGTTTGTATTATGATATGATTTTATTTTGCAATTTCTACTCAAATCGATGATTCGCATTGAAGACGTAAAGACAATCGATAATATCTTCAAAGCATCGTCATAGGAGGATCATGAACAACGAATTCAACACGCCATTGTTGAGCGACGCGCAAGCGAAACAAACGACCGAGACCGAAAAGCGCAGAATCAGCAGTCAGGCTCTCTTCGGTTCCCAGAGAGAAATTTTGATTACCCACTCAGATGACGAGTATCGCCTGCGTATCACCAACAACGGCAAATTGATTTTGACCAAATGACATCTGCGTCGATTCATCCGCTATATGGATACACGAGAACCAGCCGTGTGTTCTATTGAGATTGAAGACATGCTTTGAGGATCATGATTGGACTAAAAATAAAACTTCCGTCAGCCGTAACCTGCGACGTCGAGTATTCGCGACTTGCAACAATACCGAGTGCTGTGTACGGCTAAGCCGCGCAACACGATTAATATGCATTTCAACCCCAAACCTACCAGCCACCCAGCAATTTCCCGCCAGGCAGCCAGAATCATGAATCGAGCAATTTTGAGAGAAAGTTTATGCCGAAACAATATTCGCCTGCAAAAGGATCAAACGCAGCTGCCGCTCTAATTGCGCTCGTGCCGCTGAGCGCCGCGCTCAGCACTGTGGCATTGGCCGAAGAACCGGAAAGATCTGAAGATAAAACGACCGAAGTCCAGGCAATTGTCTTGCCGGAAATGAAAATAACCGAAAAAGCTGATGCCGAGGGTTACCGGGCAATCGATAGCCGCGTCGGCACCAAGACCGATACACCGCTAATCGAAACGCCGCAGTCCATCTCTGTCGTCACCAACGCCCAGATGGAAGCGCAAAACGTGAGCAACCTAGCGGAAGCCCTGCGCTACACTCCGGGCATTCAGAGCGAAACATTCGGCTTCGAACCGCGATTGACATTCATTAAAATCCGCGGCTTCGACGCTACCGATACCGGCGTCTACCGAGATGGACTCAAACTCAGTAATCCGGGGTTTTCCGTGGGCTACAGCTTGGAGCCTTATGGAGCCGAACGCGTTGAGGTACCCCGAGGTCCGGTCTCCGTGCTTTACGGCCAAGCCAGTCCGGGCGGCATGGTTAATTATGTGACCAAGCGGCCGGTCTTCGATTCGTTTGGCCAAATCAGATTCGAGGCCGGTTCTTTCGAACGGTTGCAAGGCGAAGTCGATGTCGGAGGAACGATCGACGAAAGGAAAACGCTTGCTTACCGCTTGACCGGATTGGTACGCGACAGCGACACGCAGGTCGATTTCGTCGAGGACAACCGAATTTACGTCGCGCCGGCTCTCACCTGGAAGCCCACCGAGGACACCACTCTGACCTTCCTAAGCCACTACCAAAAGGACGACACCAAGGCGTCGCAGCGGCTTCCGGCGGAAGGAACCTTGCGTTCTAATCCGAACGGAGAAATTCCGACGGACCGCTTCACCGGCGAACCCAATGTCGACGGCTACCAGAGAGAAGAATTCTCCGTTGCCTATCTGTTGGAGCACCGCCTCAACGAGGCCGTCACACTCCGGCAGAACGCACGCTATTATAGTAATGAAGTGGACGATCGCACCATCTTTCCGACCGCCTTGCTGGGAGATCGGCGCACGGTCAGCCGCGCCCTATTCGAAAGCTTCGGCGAAGTGCGCGGCTTCACTCTGGACAACCAAGCACAGTTCGAATTCACGACGGGGCCGTTGGGACACATGTTGCTGTCGGGGGTCGATTTTCAACATACCGACTCCGAATCCCTCCAGACCTTCGGCGCTGCCCCCACTCTGGATCTTTTCAATCCGGTGTATGGTGCGCCCGTGGCCTCCGCAGCAACCTTCAAGGATGAATTATCCACTCAGGATCAAATCGGTCTTTATTTGCAAGACCAAATTAAGGTCGATGAAAAATGGCGGGTCTCCCTGGGTGGCCGTTACGATTTCGCCGACAGCGAAACCACCAATCGCCTCACCGGCGTTCGCACTCGGCAGAACGACAGCGAATTCACCGGCCGCGCCGGTCTGGTCTACTTAGCCGATAACGGTTTGGCGCCATACTTCAGTTATGCCCGTTCGTTCCTGCCGGTAATGGGCACGGACGCATCCGGTAAAACCTTCGTGCCGGAAACCGGAGAGCAATACGAATTCGGCGTCAAGTATCAGCCGGCCGGTTACAACAGCTTCATCACAGTCGCCTATTTCGATCTGACGCGGAAAAATTTTCTCACGCCCGATCCTATGACTTTCATCAATGTGCAAAGAGGCGAAGCGCATTCCCGCGGCGTCGAACTGGAAGGCGTCGCCAGCTTGGAAAATGGCCTGAACTTAACCGCCAGTTATACCTACACGGATGCTGAAGTCACCGAGAGTTCGTTTGCTGCGGAAATCGGCGAGCCCCTGGAATACGCACCCGAACACAAGGCGTCCCTGTGGACCGATTACACCATCCGGACCGGAATCGCCCAAGGGCTTGGCTTCGGCGGCGGGGTTCGCTTCCTTGGGCCGTCATACGGCAACAGCTTCGCCGCCCGCAACGACATTCGGATACCGGGGGCGGTTTTAGTCGACGCCGCGGTTCATTACGAATGGAAGAATTTTCAGTTGGCAGTCAATCTGCACAACGCTTTAGACAAGGAATACATTGCCACCGCCTTCACCAGCGGCGGCGAATTCGCCACGTTCGGTCCAAGGCGCGCTGTTACGGGTTCCATCGCTTACAACTTTTGACGAAAGTCTTGAATCATGCGGTTTGATCTTCTGAAAATTTGACTCTCAACGGGAGTAAGAACATGAACAGCGACACAACATTATTAACACTCGTCCAGGCAGACAATCGAAAAAATGAAGGTAACTTCAAATATCGCGAGCACATATTCACTGACAAGAATCTCGACTTTTACGAAAGCAGTCTGCTTCAAGGCATCAAATTGGTTCGAAATACTTTGACAACGGCAGCCAAACCGTTCAGTGGCGTTCTGCCTGGGGAATTGGCAACAGAGATCGACGCTATCGACATGAATCGTCCTCACGACGAAGTTGCCGATGCCTTGGCTGAGCTCAAGGCGATATACCTTGACCATGCGGTCTACTTTCATCATCCGCGTTATGTTGCACATCTGAACTGCCCTGTCATGGTACCTGCCCTTCTGGCGGAAATTCTGTCGTCCTCAATCAACTCCTCGGTTGATACCTGGGACCAAAGCGCAGGTGCAACATTGATCGAACAGAAGTTGATCGACTGGACAGCCGAAAAAATCGGGTTGGGCGCTTGTGCCGACGGTATCTTTACCAGCGGCGGCACCCAGTCTAATCTAATGGCCATGCTGTTGGCGAGGGACAATTTTTGTTCCGGAAAGTGGCCGGAGTGCAACAATAGAACCCAAGGATTGCCGGACCAATTCCGGAAACTTCGCACTTTCAGTTCCGAGGCGAGCCACTTCAGCGTGCAAAAAGCCGCGGCCATTTTGGGCCTGGGCTATGAGTCGGTAATTACGGTTCCTTGCGACCGATACTTCAGAATGGATATTCAGGCTCTAACACGAAGCATCGAAAGCTGTTTGGCCGATGGACTGATACCGATGGCGATCGTCGCTACCGCCGGAACTACCGATTTCGGAAGCATCGACCCTTTGCCGGAAATAGCCGAAGTGAGCCGCACCCACGGACTTTGGTTGCACGTCGACTCCGCCTACGGTTGCGGCTTGTTGGTTTCCCGAAAATTTCGCCATTTGCTGGCAGGCATCGAGTCCGCCGATTCGGTCACAGTGGACTATCACAAATCGTTTCTCCAGCCGGTGAGCTGCAGCGCCTTTCTGGTCAAGGACAAGCGCCATTTCGCCGCCATCCGGCACCATGCCGATTACCTAAACCCCGAAAGCGAAGCCGAAGAGGCCGTACCCAATCTGGTCGAAAAGAGCATTCAGACCACCCGCCGATTCGATGCGCTGAAACTCTGGCTCACCCTGCGCACGCTTGGAGCCGACCAAATAGGAGCGGCTTTCGACCACACGATTCATCTGGCTAAACAGACCTATCTGTTGCTGTTGTCGGACCCCGGCATCGAAACCCTTCATCAGCCGCAGCTCGGCACAGTAGTATTCCGTTACCGGCCTTCGCGCCGGCATTCCGATCAGGAACTGGACGACGCCAATGCCTATATCCGCAAAGCCCTGCTCAGATCGGGCGAGGCGCTGATAGCGGGGACCAAGGTACGCGACCGGCGATATCTCAAATTCACCCTGCTCAACCCGTGCACCACCATTCACGACATGCAAGCGGTGCTCAAGCTGATCAAACATCACGGGCAAATCTACTTCAAAAAGCAGGGCCAGAAGCCAAAACATGCGGCCGTTGGGCTTGTCGCTCAAACCTTCATGGGGGATGTGTGCGATGCATGAGACGACTTACGACGTGATCGGTATCGGCGTGGGACCGTTCAATCTGAGCCTGGCCTGCCTACTGCAGCCCATTCCAGAGGTCAAGAGCCTGTTCCTGGAAAAAAAACCGGGCTTCAACTGGCATCCGGGCATATTGTTGGAAAACGCGCACCTGCAGACGCCTTTTCTCTCGGACCTGGTCACTCTGGCCGATCCCACTAGTCCTTTCAGCTTCCTGAACTACATCAAGGAGAAAGGCCGAATCTACTCCTTCTATATCCGGGAAAATTTCTTTCTGCAGCGCAGCGAGTACAACCAATACTGTCAGTGGGCGGTAAGCAGACTGGACAATATCCGCTTCGGCATGGAAGTGGAACGCATCGACTACAGCGAAAGTTTGAACTCTTATGTCCTGACAACCCGAAGCGCAAGTACCGGGCAAGAGGAAAATTTTCTCGCCAGGAAACTGGTCCTGGGGACCGGCACTGTGCCCTATATTCCCGATTGCTGCCGCCCCATTGCCGAACAGGCGGCCCACTCGTCAAGCTACTTAGCCCGGAAACGGATGCTGCAGGAGAAAAAGTCGATTACCGTGTTGGGCAGCGGGCAAAGCGCCGCGGAAATCATCTACGACCTGCTGCAGGACATCGACCGATACGGCTACGAGCTAAGTTGGATTACGAGGTCGCCGCGCTTCTTGCCCTTGGAATACAGCAAGTTGACACTGGAAATGACGTCGCCTGAATACGTCGATTATTTCCATGGCCTACCCGCCGGCAAGCGCGACGCCTTGATCGGCAAACAAAAAAATCTGTACAAGGGCATCAACGGCGCTTTGATCAACGACATTTTCGACCTGATGTATGTCAAACGTCTCAAGGGCGACATATCGGTCAATCTGTTCACCAATTCCGAATTGACGGGTGCGGCATACGACCGCAATGCGGACGGTTTCGAACTGACCTTCTTTCAACAGGAACAGGAAGCAGCCTATCGTCACTTCAGCGAAGGTCTGGTTTTGGCGACCGGATACGCCTACCGCCAGCCGGATTTCGTAGCGGGCATCAGCGAACGAATTCGCCGAGACAAACAGGGACGCTATGCCGTGGCGCGGAACTACAGTATCGACCGGAACGCCGGTGAAATATTCGTCCAGAACGTCGGACTCAACACCCACGGTTTCGTGACGCCCGACCTGGGCATGGTCTGTTACCGCAACGCCTGCATCATCAAGGAAATCACCGGCCGGGAATACTATCCGATCGAACGGCGCATCGCCTTTCAGCAGTTTTCGGTACCGGAAGAAAAAATGCTCGCAGTAGAGCCGTTAGAGGCTAGAGTATGACGGCTTGCTCGAAATTTTTTTTGGTCGCCATGATCGGCGTTTCCGTGATCAGCGATTCGATGCTCATGCCCTTTTATCCGCAGTTCTTCGAGTCCGCATTTTCGGTTACCGACCCGCAACAGACCGGACTTTATCTAAGCGCCGTTTGTCTCGCCGTGATGGTGTCGTTTCCCGTATGGGCCGCGGTTTCCCGACAGATACCGGTGCTCAGGCTCTTGATTTATACTCAATGTGCCGCCGGCTTGTTGAGCCTTTTGTGTTACCGCGCGGACTCGCTGGCGTATTTCTGGCTGGTGTCGCTGACCATGCTGCTGTTCAAAGGCAGTTATTTGCTCATCTACCCCTATATCATGAGCCTTGAACCCAAAGATAAACACGGACGAACGATAGGAATGCTTGCCGTTCTCGTACATCTAGGCGGAATCTTGGGAGCTGCTGCGGGTGGAATAGTGCTGGAGGGCTTCGAGCCGCGGCAAGCGTTCCTTCTGATGGCTGCGGGCGATTTCGTACAAATGCTGATATGCGTATTTCTCCCCTCACCGACCGCATCGGAACCCGAAACGTCGAAAACTCCGGGCGGGCCGGAACCTGCCGAAGTTCCCTCCGGAATTATCTTGAGACTCGGCCTGATCATGCTGCTGTTTTATTTCAGCGTATTTCTGACACGCCCCTTTTTCGCCAGCTATTGGAAATCGATTTCCTCGTGGGACGGCGAGATCGTCTCGGGCCTAGTTTTCGCCATACCCGGTGCGATGGCACTCCTGGCCTTGTGCCTGAAAAGGGGCACGACGGCTAAAAACGGTATCATTCCGGCGATCCTTGCGGGCACTACCGGTCTGCTGCTCCAGGCTTCCGGGCAGGGGGCGCTGGTGCTGTCGGGGCGCTGCCTGTTCGGCTGGGCGTTGTTCAAAGCGACCGTGCGCTTGGATTGGTTGTTATTCGAATCCGCCAGTTCACATTCCTATGCCGCCGACTTCAGCAAAATCTATTTTTTCCAAAGCCTCGGGGCCCTGGTCGCATCCTATGCCGCCGGTTCCATCGTAGCGGAGTATGGCCTGCGGGCGACCTTTCTCGCCGGCGCGATCGGGTTGGCGGGCACGGCCTGCCTGTATGCGCTGCTCTTCAAAGCCGGGGCGAAATCGCCCGCGACCGTGCTCGAAACGCCCTGACTCCATGATCCTATATTCAAATTTTCAACGAAAACGAACCATAATGAACACAGAACTCCAAAATTTCAACAGATTCGTAGCGTCGATCGGCACTTTCCGTTTGCGCCCTTTGACCATTCCTAACGACATCGACCTGATCCACCGCTGGGTCAGTCTGGACTATGCCCGCTACTGGGGAATGCAGGGTTTCTCTTTGCAACGGGTCGAAGAGGAATACCGGAAGATCTGCGAGCAGGCTTCGGTCTATCTGGGCTATTGCAACGAAACGCCGGCGTTTCTACTGGAATGCTATGATCCGAGACTCGATCCGGTCGGCGAGCACTATGCTCCGCAACCGGGGGATCTGGGCATGCATATCCTGGTAGCGCCGGCCGTCCGCCCTATCCCCAATTTTACTCGAGCCGTGTTCTCAGTGATCATGGATTTCATGTTCAGCGACCCGGCGGTGCAAAGGGTCATTGTCGAACCGGATATCAACAACACGAAAATTCATGCGCTGAACAGGTGGGCGGGCTTCGAATACCGGAAGATCATAGAACTACCCGGCAAGCAGGCGCACTTGGCGTTCTGTACCCGGGAGCAGTTTCGATGCGCACTGGACAAAGCCTCAAAACCCGAGGAGCTTGTTTCGCACCTGCAGCCCGATCTGTGGACTCGAGCGAACAAACATCACCTGCGCAAGGCCATCAGTGAGTTCGCCCACGAATCGCTGATCGAGCCGGAGTTGCTCGAGCACAAAGGCGATTGGGGATGCTACCGGGTCTCCACCGACATGCCCGGAATCGAGTATCGTTTCCGCGCGCGGGTGTTGAGCCTGGAGCATTGGCACATCGATCCGGATTCCCTGGAGAAATTCGTCAACGGCGAGCCTGCGGAACCGGACTCCCTGAGTTTCATCGTCGAAATCCGCAACCGGCTGGGAATCGCTCCCGCCATGCTGCCCACTTACATGGAGGAAATCTCCAGCACCTTGTACAGCAGCGCTTTCAAGCACGCCAAGACCGGAGTCGATGTCCCGGCCTTGCTTCATGCCGATTTTCAGACCCTGGAAACCGCCATGATGGAAGGCCATCCCGCCTTTCTCGCCAACAACGGCCGCATCGGTTTCGATGCCGCCGACTATCATGCCTATGCGCCCGAGGCTGCCTCGCCGGTCAGGCTGATCTGGCTTGCAGCGCACAAAAGCAAGGCGGAGTTCTCTTGCACGGAGGACCTATCTTATCCGCAGCTAATGGAACAGGAACTGGGCGCCAAAGCCCTGGAAAAATTCAGCCTCCTACTGGAACGACAAGGCCTGGCGCCCGACGATTATTGGTTCATGCCGGTTCACCCTTGGCAGTGGTACAACAAGCTGGCGGTGGTTTTCGCCGCCGACATCGCCGCGAGCGAATTAGTCTGCCTAGGCTACGGAGACGACCGGTATCTAGCCCAGCAGTCGATCCGCACGTTCTTCAATACCAGCCATCCCCACAAGCGTTATGTGAAAACGGCATTGTCCATCCTCAACATGGGATTCATGCGCGGGCTGTCTCCCTATTACATGAGCACAACCCCAGCCATCAATGACTGCATCAACGATCTGATCGAGCAGGATCCCTATCTCTCGGAAAAACGTTTCAGCATTCTGCGCGAGGTCGCGGCGGTCGGCTACCGCAACCGCCATTATGAGGAGGCCGCAGACAAGCATAGCCCCTACCGGAAAATGCTGGCGGCATTATGGAGGGAAAGCCCAGTACCCGGGCTACAACCCGGCCAGCGACTGATGACCATGGCCGCACTGCTGCATGTCGATGCCCGCGGAACGGCCCTGCTGCCTGAACTGATCAAAGCCTCCGGCATCGACACGGAAGCGTGGCTGCGCCGTTACCTGGACTGCTATCTGAGCCCCCTGTTACACTGCTTTTATACCTACGACCTGGTGTTCATGCCTCACGGCGAAAACCTGATCCTGGTGTTGGAAAACCATGTACCGGTGCGGGCTATCATGAAGGATATCGCAGAAGAAGCGGCGATCATGAACAAGGATCTGGTTTTGTCGGAAAAAGTGCAGAGGCTAGCAGTGTACGTGCCGGAAGAATTGAAGATCCTGTCCATCTTCACCGACTTCTTCGACTTGATCTTCCGCTATCTGGCGCACATCCTGTTTTCCCATGATAACTATCCGGAAAAAAAGTTCTGGCGACTCGTGGCCGACTGCATCCTGGCCTATCAGCGCAGCCATCCCGAGCTGGCGGACAAATTCGCACGCCACGACCTGTTCGCGCCTGAGTTCATCCGCTCCTGCCTGAACCGGTTGCAGCTCGGAAACCCTCAGCAGATGATCGATTTGGCCGACCCGGCGAAAAATCTGAAGTTTGTCGGCACCCTGAAAAACCCCATCGCCGAATTCAGGCCCGAAGCGATGCGGCACGAATCGGAGGAGGCCTGCACATGACCGGGCGGGAATCGGGTGCTGCGACCGCCATGCCGGGCCACCGGTCTATAAAGATCTGGTACTGGCTGCACAAGTGGACCAGCTTGATTTGCACTCTATTCATGCTGCTGTTGTGCCTGACCGGTCTGCCTCTGATCTTCACCGATGAGATCGACCATGAGTTGGGTTATCGTACCGAAGCTCCGGCGCTGCCCGAAACAGGGCAACGGGCGGATCTCGACCGGATCGTCGCCGATGCGCTGGCGCGCAAGCCGGGGCATGCCGTACAGTTCCTGGTGGGCGATGCGGACGAGCCGAACCTTTGGCATGTCAGAATGAGCGAGACGGTGAATGCAGCAGAAGCCTCCGCGTTCTATAGCTACGATGCGCGCACCGGCGAGTTTCTTCAGGAATATCCGCTCGGGAAAGGCGTCATGAACGTGCTGCTTCGTCTGCACGTCGACCTGTTCGCAGGGCTCCCCGGCATGCTGTTTCTCGGTTTCATGGGCGTGCTGCTTCTGATCTCGCTCGTCTCGGGCACGGTGCTTTACGGCTTTTACATGCGCAAGCTGCGCTTCGGCACGGTCCGCCGGAATAGATCGCAACGGGTCAAATGGCTCGATCTGCACAACATGCTCGGCATCGCCACCCTGGTTTGGCTGTCAGTCGTTGGCGCGACCGGCGTCGTCAACACTCTCTCGGAGCCTATATTCAATCGCTGGCAGGCGACCGAACTGGCCGACATGACGGCGCCTTACAAGAACCTGCCGTCAATGGCCGGTAGTCCTGCCGTCGGGAGCGCCGTAGCCGCCGCCTACGCAAACGAACCAGGGATGACGCTCAGTTTCATGGCGTTTCCCGGCAACGGTTTTGCAGGGCCTCGTCACTTCGTCGCATTCATGCAAGGAGACACGCCCTTGACTTCCAAACTGCTCAAGCCGCTACTCATCGATGCCGAAACCGGCAAAGTGGTAGACAGACGCGAGTTACCTGTTTACGTTAGCACTCTATTGCTTTCCCGGCCTCTACACTTCGGCGATTACGGCGGCCTACCGATGAAGATATTCTGGGCGCTCCTGGATCTCATCGCCATAGTCGTCTTGATCAGCGGTCTGTATCTGTGGATAAAAAAACGCCATGTCTCCTTCGAAGCCCGCTTCGGTTTAGCGCCGCTACCGGCTCAATCTCGCGAACCGGCTTAGTTGAAAAGTCGTCATGCGCAGCACACTGAATAAGCGGCAAATTTGGGGAATTCCGCTCCTGCTAGGCTTGACTACAGCGGTTGGACTCATCGCTGCGCTGATGGGTGACGGTGTATTGGATGTGGTTTCTTGGATCGCCCTGGCCATTCCCATTGCAACTATACTGCGCCATACACTGCGGAAGTTTTGACTGCAAGGATGGAATTCGAAAACCACCGATATCACAAGCAAATTGTTGACAGAGAAATACTGGTTTTTTTCAAGCCGGTTCTGATTCGATTTCAGATCAAAACGTTACTCACGTAACGACACCGAACCATTACGCTTGAAAAAGCATTTCACCACGAAGAGCATGAAGAATAAGAAGTTTAATTTAATAACTCGTTACGCGTTTGTATAAAACTTTCGCTCATCCGAGAGGTTAGAGAGGATGTCCGGCAACCTTTGAATTACTTTATGAACTTCATGGTTAAACTACCGATTTTAGGATTGCTGCTGATCCCAGGCTTTTTCGATGCGCTTTTCCGAAATAGGATATGGTGTTTTTAGTTGCTGAGCGAACACCGACACGCGAAATTCTTCGAGCATCCAGCGGAACGCTTCTTGTTCCGGCAGCACGACGGTTTTCTTGGCCCGGTTCGCGACATCTTTCCAGTAGCGCGTGCAATAACGCTGCACGAGCGGAATTTTCGGCGCATCGCCGGCGATTTTATCGAGACGGTAATCGATCGCCTTCAGATACCGCGGTATTTGCTTGAGTTGCGTCAGCGGCGTATTGCGAATAAATCCCGAATAAATCATCAGGTTCAACTGTTCGTTAATATCGATGACCGAGGCGTTGTCTTGCTGCAAACGAGATAGCCGGTTTTTGATCGCAACAATAATCTCGACGATGTCCAGCGCGATTCTGCCCACTTCGTTCGAAAACGAAATCAGTTCGCCTTTGTGCTCTCGAATGCTCTGTTCGAAAGCCGACTGCGACCTGATCGAACGGTCACCGACAAACAATTCCGAAAACACCGTATAGAGCAAGTCTTCCTTGTATGAAATGCCGTGATAGTCCTTCAACAGCGGATGATCCGGTAATTGATTGACGAAGAGCTCCGCAGCCGGCTTATGTGGCATATTTTTCGTCAGATAAGTTTTTTCCTTTTTCAATTGTAATTGGAACAACCGGGTCAAACCGGCTCTGTGCAATCGGTCGGCTTTTTCACGCGTATCGAAAATCTTGACGCCGACCGAATCGCCTTCGTCGACGATTGCAGGGAAGCCAATGAACGACTGACCTTCGTGTATGAATTCATAGGTTTCCGGCAAATCATCGAAGGCCCATTGAATGCAGCCTGTGAAATTCAATTCATCGGCGGCCTTCTTGTCGAAACTTTCGCCGGCCTCGACCGCATATTTATCCTGCAGTTTTTTTAGATCACGGCCGTAGTCGAGCAACTTACCGTGCTCGTCGACGATGCGGAAATTCATCGTCAAGTGCTCGGGCAGGGTTTCCGGATGCCACTCGGTCAACGGGATCGCCTCGCCGGTCAATTTGCGCAGGCGCATACCGAGCCATTCATATAATGAACCTTTAAAATCAGGCTCGATTTCGAGACACTGCTTGGCCGTTTGTGGCACCGGCACGAAATGCTTGCGTAGCTGTTTCGGCAACGACTTGATTAACGCGATTATTTTTTCCTCGATCATGCCCGGCACCAACCAATCGAAAGGTTGCGCGCTCACTTGATTGAGTTGATGTACCGGAATGACCGCGGTCACGCCGTCTTCATCGTGACCAGGTTCGAAGCGATATTGCAAAGCGAAGGTTAGGCGTCCGACTTTCTTGCTGTCCGGAAAATCCCATTCGTTGATGAAATTATCCTGTTCCCGCGTCAAATCCTCCTTGGTTAGGAACAAAAATTTCGGGTTGTCGCGCTCGACGCTTTTACGCCACTGATCGAACGTAATACCGTTGACGACCGATTCGGGAATTTTTTTGTCGTAAAACTGATACAACCATTCCTCGTCCTCGATCAAATCGACGCGCCGGCCCTTGTGCTGAATGTAGCCGACTTCTTCGAGTAATTGCTGATTGGCCTTGAAGAACGGCGCATAGGTTTGATAATCCTGATTGACAAGACCGAAACGAATGAAATAATCGCGCGCCGCCTTCGGATCGACGTGTTCGTATGGAATCTTGCGCTTCGCCCGCAAAGTCAAACCGTACAGTAGCGTGCGCTCGTAGATGCCGCTACGACCGGCCTTTTTCTCCCAATGCGGATCATAATAATTACGCTTGACCAGATGTCCGGAACAGGCTTCGATCCATTCCGGTTCTATGCGTGCGACCGTGCGTGCATAAACCTTGCTGGTTTCGACCTGCTCGGCGGCCATGATCCATTTCGGACGCGCCTTGTGCAGTCCCGAACCCGGAAAGATGAAAAACTTGAGTCCGCGCGCGCCGAGATATTCGTATTGTTCGTGCCGGAAGCCGATATTCGACAACAGGCCCGGTAGCAATGCACGGTGAATTTCGCCGTAACCGGCCTCAATCATGTTCGGCTTCAGCTTCAACTCGCCTTTGATCACCTGCATGATCTGCGCATGAATGTCGAACCATTCCTTCATGCGGACATAGGATATAAACTGATCCTTGCAATATTTGCGAAGCTTGTTGTTCGACAGATGCTTTTTCTGCTCCTCGAAATGATTCCATAGATTCAGCAAGGTCAGAAAGTCTGATTCTTCATGACGGAAAACGGCATGTTTCGCATCGGCTTGCTGCATCTTGTCGGCCGGTTTTTCACGGGGATCTTGGATACTCAACGCCGCGACAATAATCGATACTTCATGGAGGCATTGATACTCGGCAGCTGCCAACAGCATCCTGGCCAATTTAGGATCGGTCGGCAACATGGCCAGTTGCTTACCGGTTTCGGTCAAATTACCCTGTTTATCGAGCGCATTGACTTCATGCAGCATCGTTTTGCCGTCGCGGATCATCTTGTCCTCGGGCGGCTCGATGAACGGAAAATCCTCGATATCGCCGAGGTTCAGCGCAATCATCTGCAGAATCACCGACGACAGATTTGTGCGCAGAATTTCCGGTTCGGTAAACACCGGGCGTGCTTGAAAATCTTCTTCCGAATACAGGCGAATACAGATACCTTCGGCGACACGGCCGCAGCGCCCTGCTCTTTGATTCGCGCTGGCCTGAGAGATGCGTTCGATCGGCAGACGTTGAATCTTGCTGCGATGACTATAACGGCTAATACGCGCGTGCCCGGTATCGATCACGCAGCGAATGCCCGGCACCGTCAACGACGTTTCGGCTACATTGGTCGCGAGCACGATGCGCTGTCCGCCTTTCGGCTTGAATACCCTCTCCTGTTCGGCGACGCTCAATTTCGAATACAGCGGCAGAATTTCGTATCCGGTCGGATGATGCTTGCGCAGCGATTCGGTCGTTTCGCGTATTTCCCGCTCGCCGCTCAAAAATATCAAAATATCGCCGCGCATGTCGCGCGACAGTTCGTCGACGGCATCGAGAATCGCTTGTTGCAGATCGGCCGTCGTTTCGTCATCTTCCTCGATCTGGTTTATTGGCCTGTAGCGAATTTCAACCGGGTAGGTGCGACCAGATACCTCAATGATCGGCGCATCGGCGAAATGTTTCGAAAAACGCTCCGGGTCTATCGTCGCCGACGTGACGATCAATTTCAGATCGGGACGCTTCGGCAGCAGCCATTTCATGTAACCGAGTAGAAAATCGATATTCAGGCTACGCTCGTGTGCCTCGTCGATAATGATCGTATCGTACCGATTCAGATACGGATCGTTTTGCGTTTCGGCCAGCAAAATACCGTCGGTCATCAATTTGACCAGCGATTCCTTGCGCGTTTGATCGTGAAAGCGAACTTTATAACCGACCGATTTGCCGACCGGCTCGCCCAACTCCTCGGCAATGCGGTCCGCAACCGTGCGCGCGGCGATGCGGCGCGGTTGCGTGTGACCGATAAAGCCGGCAGAACCTCGGCCGATAGCCAAACAGATTTTCGGCAACTGCGTGGTCTTGCCGGAACCGGTCTCGCCGCAGACGATAACGACCTGATTGTCCAGAATCAACTGCGCGATTTCGTCTTTTTTGCCGCTGACCGGCAAATCGGGAAATGAGATGGCGGGAATCGACGCGCGCCGTTTCGAAAACAATGCTGCCGATTGTTCGATGCGGCCGCTCAAGTCAGTGAGTTTGTCGGACGGGACCTTGCCATTTTTGGCATCTTGGCGCAAACGGTCGAGTTGGCGTTTAAGGCGATGGCGGTCTTGATTCAGACATTCCGGTAATCGATGGGCAAGTTGTTTGAATTGTGCGTGTATGGACATTCGCTTTAGGCGATAAAAATTAGCATTATAACGTTAAACTTGATCATTTAGAGATTTGGCCAAGTTTACTTTGATTAATTTATGAATCAAAGCATGATTTTGGCATCCATTGTAAGAATTACTAAGTAAATATTTCTGAGTATGTTACTATGGATTTTGTAAGGTCATATCATGAGGCTTGCTCATGGCAAGGCCCTACATTGGCTAAAGTTAGACAAGACGCTCTATATGCGCATCAGGTTTGCGGAACACGCGTCTTACCCGCGTTCGTAATCCCGAGGTTTTAGCAATAGCCAAAATTATTAACTCACAAAAGGTAAACTAGAACATGAAATTTTTAAAACAGATCGTCATCGCTCTCGCCGTCACTTTTTCCATAGGAAGCTTCACTCAAGTCATGGCCGCAGGAAAGATTGAAAATGCAACGCCGGAAGAAGTCGCCGCATCTATTGCAGGCGCCGCGCAAAAGTCAGAGGATGCTTTGGCTGCACTGAAAAACGGCGAAGCTGACGAAACTGTACTGGAGCTGATTAAAGGAGCGCGTCAAGACTCTAAGCGCATTGAAGTTGGCAGATTGGATGTCAAAAGAACTAGAGCTGCAGGTCATTTGAAAAAAGCACGTAGAGCCGTCAGAAAAGGCGACAAAGCTCAAGCCGAGGCTTCTTTAATCGAAGCAATTAAAGGCTACCAAGAAGTTAAAGCCGAATATTAATTTACGTTAAACCGGCGCTTGGGCGACTGCAGGTTGCCCAAGCTTGACCAAAACCGCAAGATTTCAATAGGGTTCTTGCAGCCAAACCCCCATCCCGTGTAACTCCCTCCTGAGACTCCGCTCTCCGCAAGCAAACCTACTTTTTAATTTAGAACAGCCCAAAAAGTCTGCTAAAATTGCGTCCTTTTTACTGTGCATAATAAAGGATCGCTATGTCGGAATTCCATAATGTTTCTGTCATCAAAAAAGCTAACGTCTACCATAACGGTAATGTTACGAGTCGTACCGTTAAATTTGCCGACGGTAGTATCAAAACTTTAGGCTTTATGTTGCCGGGAGAATACACTTTTAACACCGCCGATAAAGAATTGATGGAGATAATCGACGGAGAACTTGAGGTTTTATTGCCGGACTCTGAGCAATGGCTAAATGTTAAGGGTGGCGAATCGTTCGATGTTCCTGCGAATTCGCAATTTCAAATCAACATCAAAAGCCCTACCGATTATTGCTGCTCTTATTTCAAATAACGCGCGCGGATTCAAATAACAATTACTCTTCCCAATATTTAATCATCATCAAATCAATGCTTAGTCGGTCTTTACCGGATAGACTCTACCGGAAAGATCGACAACACTCCGGTCGGCAACCCCGAAGACTTCGATATCATAAGGTAGCTTTGCGTAATAACTGTCATGCTGATGCCCATGAAAAATTTTTTTTACCCCCATGGCCTTGGCAATATCATCAATCACTCTAAAACCGTATTCATGGCAACCTGGCGCTTCATGCGTCACCAAGATATCGGCTTTAAGGCGTTTCAATGATTCCACTTCGTCATGCCAAATCGCTGATTTTAATTTAAGCGATAATCCATTTTTTTTAATATGCCCGGACTGGTTAGCGAGATAATGCGCTTTGTTTTTCCATCGGGGCTTTTGTGGCGGATACCAGATGCGTCCAAGGAATATTCCGCCTAAACCGGCTATTCGAAGCCCGGCGATTTCATGGACTTTCAAATGAAGGCCGTATTCGGCCAATTCGGAGTTGAAAAGATAATGATAACGGCGTGGAAAGTCGAAATCGTGGTTGCCTGGAATCCACCAAATTCGTGTCAAAGCGATTATCTTTTGTAGATAGTGCTCCAAAGGCCGTTCAAGGTCGCAATCGCCTAATAAAACTACTGCATCAGGTCTGTTTGCAATCGCCGAATCAATCAAGGATTGAAAATCTCCATGGGGATCTCCGGCAAATAAAATCCTATTATTCCGGCTCATAGAATATCGATAGACATTTTGAAGAAACCTCTTGGTATAGAAAAGTAGCCGATTTTGACGTGCGGAGGTATTTCAAGCAAGTGAAATTCCTAAACACCCTTTGCCGATTAAATTGAAGCGTAATAGGTCTAAATAAAAGCCCCTTACAATCCAGATAAGCTATCCAGTACACGCTCGATTTCTTTCACCGAATGATAAAAGTGCGGTGAAAAGCGGACTCCTTGACCTCTCAATGCGCAAACGATACCGCAGGCTTGCAATTGCTCGAACAACAGTTTATTCGACAGTGTTTTATGTCTAAATACAACAATGCCGGATTTTAATTTACGAGTTCGGTGGCTAATCAATTCCAAGCGTTCATTTTGCATAATGCCTTCGGCAAGCCGATCGGCATTGCCGATAACCGCTGCTTCAACATAATCCATACCGGTTTCCAGCAATAATGACAAACTGGCCGACAAGGCATGAATGCCCAGTATATTGGGACTACCGCACTCGAATCGCTTCGCGCCGGGATGTACTTCCCAGGGCTTGTTTTCATAGTTGTGGATATGTTTAACCATGTGCCAGCCGAACTGAGTCAATTGCAATTGCGCTCGGGCGGCCGGATGAGAGTAAAAAACCCCCAAGCCTTCGGGGCCGCACATCCATTTATGACCGTCGGCCATCACAAAATCGGCTTGATAGGCTTGCACATCGAATTCAACAGCGCCTAAACTTTGAATCGCATCGATGCAAAAAAGAATCCCGTTGGCTTTACAAAAACGGCCTATTTTTTCCAAATCCAGTCGCAGACCGGAAGCGAATTCTATCGAACTCACGGTCAATAAGCGTGTATTGTTGTCGACTAATGCAAATAGGGCCTCTTCCGGGGCGTAAGTACCGTTCAAGTCTGCCTGGCGAAATTCGACGCCCCGTCCTGCCAAGGATTGCCAGGGTATTCGATTCGAAGGAAACTCCTCGTTCGTCGAGACGATATTGTCGCCGTCGTTCCAATCCAAGCCGTAAGCGACAAACGAAAGCGCTTCTGACGTATTTTTAACCAACGCGATATCGTCAGACGAAGGCGCATTCAACAAAGCTTGAAATTGACCGCGAAGCTCGTTTTCTTTTTTGAGCCAATCGGGGTAATGGTAAGCACCGAACTGCGTATTTTGCTCGGCAAATGCTTTTACGGCATTGCATGCCCGTAGTGGCCACGGAGCAACAGCAGCATGGTTTAAATAAATTAATTCCTCGGCCAATGGAAATTCAGGATGATTCATACGTCAAGTCCGTTCTAGTAATGTCCCAGGGAAGACTAAACAAGCAACTGCCGTAATGCAAGCATCTGCGTCAATTAGACGCGCCTGTCACCGCCGAATCAGACCCGATCGAAAGTGAATGCCATGCATTCTATGGCGTAAAAACCAATACAACGATAAAATAGCCGGTTTTATAAAAATCACCTTTTAATCCCTAGAGGCCATTATGAATCAAGATACCATTAACCTAGTTCAACAATACTACGCAGCTTTCAATGCCGGCGACATGGATACCTTTTTAAACTTGCTGACCGATGACGTCATTCACGATATCAATCAAGGCGAGCGCCAAATCGGCAAAGAAGCCTTTACGCAGTTCATGGCTTGCATGAACAATAATTACAAGGAAGAATTGGTCGACATGGTCATCATGGCCACCCCGGACGGCAAACGCGCCGCCGCGGAGTTCGTTGTCTTGGGCGAATACTTACAAACGGACGAAGGCTTACCGGAAGCTGCCGGACAAACTTACAGACTGCCTGCGGGCGCCTTCTTCGAAATCCGCGATAACAAAGTCGCTCGCATTTCCAATTATTACAACTTGGAAGACTGGATTGCTCAAGTTAATAGCTAATTCGGCTTTCAATCGATTCCCGAGTCCCGGCGCGGGAATCGAATGCCTAAATTTCCAAATCCGGCGGACCTGATTACCACGTTCCGGTATTTTGCATCGACGCCCAAGGTTCTCTCGACTCCAGCGGCTCGCTTTTTTGCAGTAACTCGATCGAAATTTGATCCGGCGAGCGAATGAAAGCCATATGACCATCCCGAGGCGGCCGATTAATCGTAACGCCTGCATCCATCAATTTTCGGCAAGTTTCGTAAATGTCGTCGACCTCGAAAGCCAAATGGCCGAAGTTGCGGCCGCCGGTGTATTCCTCAGGGTCCCAATTGTAGGTCAATTCCAACAACGGCGCCTCTTGGATCTCGGCCTGCTCCTTATCTTTCGGCGCCGCCAAATAAACGAGCGTAAAGCGGCCCGGCTCGCTCTCCATTCGCTTGGTTTCGATCAATCCGAGCTTATTGCAATAAAAATCCAATGCTTCGTCCAAATCGCGAACCCGGACCATCGTGTGTAAATAACGCATGTTGTTGACTCCTTATATTTTAAATAGACGAGTTTATGGGAATTCCACTCTGAGATTCAACCTTCCAACCTTACTCAAAATTGCCGAATTTTGAATACCCTCAAACCACCGAAGTGCTATTATCGGCTTGTGCCATTCATGGTGCTCATATAACATAGTTATGCACTTTTTAGAAGTTACAGAGGCTATCCCTATGTGCAATACCTGCGGTTGTAATATCACGCCCGGTAATCGTCCTTTCGTTTTAGCGGAAAAACCGACTAACGGTACCACGACGGTCACGGTGCTGAAAAATTTACTCGCCAAAAACGATAGCCAAGCCGAACATAACCGGAGCCATTTCGATGCCCGGAAGGTCTTGGCGATCAACCTGATGTCCTCGCCCGGCTCGGGCAAAACCGCCTTGCTCGAAGCGACGATCAAGCGACTGAACGGTTCTTTAGGTCTGGCCGTAATCGAAGGCGATCTTGAAACCGAGAACGATGCCGCCAGAATTCGCGCGCATGGCGTACCTGCGCATCAAATCACGACAGGGACTGCGTGTCATCTCGATGCGCATCTGGTTCACGATGCCCTCCATCATATCGACTTGTCGTCTATCGATATCTTGTTCATAGAAAATGTCGGCAACCTCGTTTGTCCAGCCAGTTTCGATTTAGGCCATCATCTGAACGTCACCCTGCTCTCGACGACCGAAGGCGACGACAAACCGGCCAAGTATCCTGTCATGTTCCGAGCGGCGGATTTGATGCTGATCACTAAGACCGACTTATTGCCGTTTCTCGACGATTTTTCACCGGAAAGGGCCGAACAAGCACTACGTAATTTAGCCAGTAAAGCGCCGGTGTTTAACCTATCTTCTCGGCAAAATGACGATTCCGGATTGGATGCCTGGATCGATTGGCTGCACCAACAACTCCAAGCGCATCGAAATAAACTGGCACAACAACAAACGACACGCCCGAACGTCCAGCGCGACGGCCAACTATTACACGCCGATCCGGCGCAAGTCCGCTTTCGCCCGGTTGTTAAAGCCGGCGCACCAGCCTGAGGTCTTCCGATGGCACTCGACGCACGACAATGGCTCGATAAAATCCGCGCACTGCCTTTGACCTCGCCGATGCGCATCATGAACGTTTGCGGCGGTCATGAGCGTTCGATTTCGATGGCGGGACTCAGAAGCGCCCTGCCCGACATGATCGATCTGATTCCGGGCCCCGGCTGCCCGGTTTGCATTTGTCCGGAAGAAGATATTTATCAAGCGATACAAATCGGCTTGAACGAACCCGATAGCATCGTCGTGGCGTTCGGCGATATGCTGCGCGTGCCGGTCAATGTTTCGAGCAAATCAGTACGCTCTCTCGAACAAGCCAAAGCCGCCGGCGCTGACATTCGCCCGATCGCCTCGCCTTCCGAAGCGGTTCGAATCGCGAAATCCGAACCCGGTAAAACCGTCGTGTTTTTCGTCGCCGGTTTCGAAACAACTTGCGCCCCGGTCGCCGGCATGCTCGCCGAAGGCATCCCCGATAACTTATTGCTGCTAATGAGCGGCCGCCTGACGTGGCCGGCGGTTGCAATGCTACTCGACTATGAAACGCCCTCGTTCGATGCGCTGATAGCCCCGGGCCATGTTTCAACCGTGATGGGGCCTGAGGAATGGCAATTCGTCGTGGACCGCCACGGCTTCCCGGCCGCGATTGCCGGTTTCACGCCAGACAGTTTATTGGCGGCGATTTATTCTGTCTTACGACAAAAACTCGACGGCCGAATTTTTTTGGATAATTGCTACGAACAAGTCGTTAAACCGCATGGCAATCCAACTGCCCGCCGATTAATCGAAAGCACATTGACGATCATTGACGCCCCTTGGCGAGGAATCGGCATCATACCGGCATCGGGACTTGAGCTTAGCGCCGGCTATGCACAGCATAACGCCCGGCTTCGTTTTCCCGTTCATGCCGAAAATGCGAGAAAAAATGCCGGTACGATGCCGCCGGGCTGCGACTGTGCGAGAGTCGTGCTGGGACGCATCAAGCCGGTCGATTGCAAGCTCTACGGCGCCTCCTGCACGCCGCGCTCGCCGGTTGGGCCGTGCATGGTTTCCGATGAAGGCGCCTGCCGAATTTGGTGGTCGTCGGGAATCAGGACTCAATCAACCGAACACGAAAAAACAACCTGCACTTAATTTGCTGAACCCGCCTTGTATTGAAACCCATTCAAACACCTTCTTCTTGCAAAACCGATGCGCGCCGCTTGATAGTCGCCGGCCAAGTGCAAGGCGTCGGCTTTCGTCCTTTCGTATGTCGTTTGGCTCATGAATTAAACTTAAGCGGTTGGGTTATCAACCGGACCGGTACCGTTGAAATTTTGATACAAGGCGAGCCGAACCGGATCGACCGGTTCATGGAACGTCTCATTGATAACGCCCCTCCTCTCGCAAAACCGACACTCGCAAGTTGGCAAACCGCCGAGCCCGACGACCTGGATTCGTTTTCGATTCTCGATAGCATTGCCGAGTCGGCTTCTGCCATTCACATACCGCCGGATTATTATTTATGCGGCGACTGTCTTGCCGAATTGAATGAACCGAAACAGCGCCGTTACCGTTACCCGTTCATCAATTGCACGCAATGCGGACCCCGTTACACGCTGATCAAAAAACTGCCATATGACCGCGTCAACACCGCGATGGCCGAATTCGAGATGTGTTCCGACTGTCGAAAAGAATACGAAAATCGCCTGGACAGGCGATTTCACGCTCAACCTTTGGCATGCCAGGTCTGCGGACCGTCATTGACTTTTTACATCCCCGGCGAAAAACCCATTTCGGATACCGGAAAGGCCTTGACCGCCTGTATCGAAGCCTTACGTGCGGGGGCAATCGTTGCGGTCAAAGGAATCGGCGGTTATCACCTGATCTGCGATGCAAGCTCGGAGGCAGTAGTCCAACGCTTGCGAGAACGAAAACAACGCGCCTGCAAACCGCTCGCGGTTCTCCTTCCTTGTCGCGGTCCAAAAGGTCTAACAGCCGTGATGGAATACGCAGAACCCGACCCGGCAGAATTGACTTTATTGCAAGACCCGCTCCGTCCTATCGTCTTGGTCGAGAAACGAAACGGCAGTCCACTGGCCGAATCCGTCGCGCCCGGTATCACCGAAATCGGCATCATGCTGCCTTATAGCCCATTGCATCATCTATTAAGCGCCGACTTTGGCGGTCCGTTAGTTGCGACATCCGCCAATATCAGCGGCGAACCCGTCATGACCGACGGAGATGAAGTCGAGAGGCGGTTAAGCCGGGTAGCCGATGCTTTTTTACATCATAACCGTCCGATATTGAGACCGGCGGACGATGCGGTCTTCAGAAAAATTGCCGGTAGCATGAGACCGATTAGACTGGGCCGCGGCTGTGCACCTTTGGAAATGACACTCCCGTTTACGTTACAAGAGCCGGTGCTTGCAGTGGGCGGACACATGAAAAATGCCATAGCATTGGCTTGGGACGACCGCGCCGTGATATCTCCGCATATCGGCGACCTCGGATCGAGGCGGAGTCAGGAAGTCTTCGAACAAACCATAAACGAGCTCGCAACGCTCTACGGCATAAGCGTCAGAAAAGTCATTCGCGACGCGCACCCTAATTACAGGTCGAGCCGATGGGCCGAACAATCGGGACTTCCAGTAACGCAAGTATTTCATCATCATGCCCATGCCTCGGCATTAGCCGGCGAATACGGCTTATTCGAAACAATGCTGGTTTTTACCTGGGACGGGACTGGCTACGGTGAAGACGGCACGATCTGGGGAGGCGAAGCGTTATTGGGCAAGCCCGGGGAATGGCGACACGCGGGATCTTTAAAACCCTTCAGAATACCCGGCGGCGACAAAGCTGGTCGCGAACCGTGGCGAAGCGCAGCGGCTTTATTTTGGGAATGCGGCCGGGAATGGCAAGAATGCCCATTCCCTACCGAACTCTTGAAAAAAGCTTGGCAACACGAGCTCAATGCACCCTTATGCAGTTCCGCCGGTAGATTGTTCGATGCCGCATCGGCATTGCTAGGGCTGGTATCGAAAGCCGATTACGACGGCCAAGCTCCGATGGAACTGGAAGCTTTGAGCGCCGATAGCGGACCGGGGCCAATGCTGCCCTTGGAACAAAACGGAAACGGTATTTGGCGGAGCGACTGGACGCCTTTATTGGCAATGCTGCAGAATAAGAAATTATCTAAACAGGAACGAGCCGGTCAATTTCATGCAAGTCTAGCCGAAACGATCCGAGGCCAGGCTATCCGGATTAGAACAACGCACCGAATCGACAGGATTGGTCTCTGCGGCGGCGTGTTTCAAAATAAGCGATTGACCGAATTGGCGATAGAATACTTGAAACAGGAAGGCTTCGAGGTTTATCTACCGGAACGGTTACCCGCCAATGACGCCGGCATCAGTTACGGACAAATCATCGAAGCCTGCTCGGTTTGAACCATTGTCGACAAACTCTATACTTTTCGTAGCGATAGTCACTGGATTAATGACAATTTAGAGCTGACCCGATACAGTTTGACTTATTCTGATTTCACGCAAAAACTGACTAGCCCCCGCACTTTACTGCCATTAAGTTAAGCCATTCGTAGTGAGCCTGTTGAGCCATGAACAGCTTAACAAATCAACTCGGACTTTTCTGTTCTCCTTTCGACTTAGTTCAGCACGAACGGTCTGTAACATATGCTAACTGCTCTTTTTATGTTCAAGGCCTTTGCCTTTGCAAGACAGCACTCCGCATTTAATTGATCAGTTCCCTGCATTTAAAGCCCATTAGCACTTGGTCACCCTCTTTTTTAAAAAAATAGTTACCTCCGGGTTCATTCGATTTAAATCCCTTAAATTCTGCAAGCCGCAACACATTTATTCTCGCTGCGTAAGTTTCACGAAAGTTTCAAGAAAGTTTCGCGAAAGCTTGGTGAAAGGCATGTGAAAGTATTAATCAATAACATGAGCTTGCCCCATTTTTAAAAGGATTGAATATGAAAAGAACAATCTTGATTCCGACCGATTTTTCGGTGGAATCGCTGAATTTGGTCAACTATACCCTAGCTAACGCCGGAGACGACAAGCTGTATTTCGTTTTGACGCATTGCCGATTTCTTTCCGATTGTCCATCGACCTTTTGTATTTTTCAAAGACCGAATTGCTTCAGTCCTTGAAGAATCCAGAATTCAAAAAAGCATGCAAGGCCTTACGTCAAAGTTATTCAGCCGACAAAGTACTAATTAAAACGGAACTCTTTACCGGCTTGAATCAAGCCGCTTTCAAAACCTTTATCGACGGCAACCAAATCAATGAAGCCGTCATTCCGAAACGTTACAACCCTAGGTTAAACCGGCAAAAAAGCTTCAATCCGATTCCTTTCATTCGCAGAAGCCACCTGAAAATCACCGAAGTTTCATTAGGCGCTAAGCAAAACGCCCAAGGTAACCAAGACTTAATACTATTGCCGAATGGCTTCCTACGTGCTTAGGGTAATCAAGTCGGGCATTTGTTAACTTGATATTTTGCAAGCAATTTATGAGAACTATTAAAAAACATATTCAAGAAGGATTAGGCGGCTCCGATATTAGCAAAATAGTTGCTCTGCTCGATTTTTCAGAACCTTCCGCCGATTGCTTAGCTCACGCGACTGCAGTCAGGTGACAACTATTCTCTTGGGTCGTGTAACCTCGCAGGTCATTGCCGAAGCTCAAATACCGGTACTCGCGATCAAGCATTTCGGCGATCAAATGAGCATCATGAAAGCTTTATTGGCCAGCCGATTCTGGGAACGGCCGAATCCTAAAACTAACTAAAGGAGAAACGATAGATGACGTTTAATCCTCCGGAAATTCCGGGGGATTAAACCTACAACGACCAAAGAAAGAACGGCAAAAAACACCCGTTGGCTCGTTAACGAGCAACCGAGGAAACAATGTAATTTACAGCGCGATCAAAACCATGAAAATCTTACTCGTAGAAGACGATGCCGTTCTGGCGGATGGATTGGCATATACCCTCTCCCGATCCGGCTATGATGTCACCTGTGCACCGAACGGAAGTTATGCGGAAGGCGCTTTGCTCGCGCAAGACTTTGACCTGTTGATACTAGATTTAGGATTACCCGACATGGACGGCAGCGAAATCTTATGGAAACTGAGAATGCGCAAAGATACGGTTCCCATCTTGATTTTAACGGCTCGAGACGGATTAAACGACCGAATTGATGGGCTTAAGCGCGGCGCGGACGATTACATGGTGAAACCATTCGATTGCAGGGAATTGGAGTCACGCGTCCATGCTCTAATTCGTCGAAGTTACTGCGGTTTTAGTAAAGATATTGTGGTTGGCAGGCTAACCCTCGACACCCTTGAGCACCAAGTTCTAGTCGACGGAGATCCATTGATTTTGTTTCAGCGCGAATATGGCGTACTTGAAACGCTTATGCTACAGGCCGGATACGTAGTCAGTAAGGATAAAATCGCTCAGCGTTTATCGACTGGCGGAGATGAACTAGGCGATAATGCCATAGAAGTCTATATACACCGTTTACGTAAACGTCTAAAGCCTTTCGAAGTCAATATCAGAACTATAAGAGGGTTGGGATATTTGTTGGAAAACGGCAAAAATACTTAAATTTTGCGCGACTGGCCGGTATATTGCGGGATTAAGTGATTGAAACGTTTCACGTTACGATCTGTGAAACCTATCAACACCACGACTCATAACCAAAACGATTCATCTTTTATTTCGTTGAGTAAATAAGGACGTATTCACCCAGCGCCTAAATTCCATAGCCCATTGGTTACTGTGAAAGTTCGTAGATTTGGACTCTTTATATCTAATTTTTCGATATACAAAGCTCGGCAGAGAAAATGTCGGCTCCGAAGAGGGCGCGGTTGCTCGACCGGCAGGCGTCGGCGGCAGGGCAGATTTTTGCTCCTGCAAAATCTGCATTCATGCCATCCATGGCAATCAGATTCCGCCGTCGAGCCTACACGGACGTATTCACGGCGTCCTGTCAAGCGAGTCATCAAACCGCCAAAAACCTTCTGCTTGTATAAGTTATTTTGTGCATATTCCTAAGGTATGTTTGACAGCTCGAAGACCTAACATATCCGCGGCAGTGGGTCGTCTTCAAGCTCCTCTAGTATTCGTTCTCCGCCTAACGCCGTCTCCAAAATCACCTGGGCCCTACCGGCATGAACTTCGCCGATAATCGCCGCATCGCTACAACCCGCGCTACGCATTCTTTTAAGCGCTTCTTCGGCATCGCCGGCACTGACTACGGCCATTACCCTCCCTTCGCAGGCTAAATAATAAGGGTCGTAACCTAGGATTTCGGCGACGGTTTTGACTTGTTCGTTAATCGGTATCGCCGTTTCGACCAGTTTGACCGTGTCGGCCACAGCCGAGGCAATTTCGTGCGCGACAGTCGCTATTCCGCCTCGGGTCGGGTCGCGCATAAATCGTAACCCGGGCAGATCCAGCAATGCACGCGTCACTGGGAACACACTTGCCGCGTCCGATTTTAACGTTCCGCTCAAGCCGAATTGCTCCCGCGCCAACAACACGGCACAACCATGATCGCCGACAGTTCCGCTAAGCAAAATGCAATCGCCGGCCTGAATATTATCAATACCCAGATTAATCGATCGACTACGCTGTCCGACCCCGGTTACGGCAAAATAAACACCGCCGCCCTGCCCCCGGCGTAATACTTTGGTATCGCCGGCTACGATATCAACGCCGCATTCTCGGCAAGCTTCAGCCATACTTCGAATAAGCCGATCAAGCACGACTATCTCCAAGCCTTCTTCGATAAATGCGTTGAGACTGAAGTAACGCGGCGTTGCGCCTGCCACAGCCAAATCGTTCACTGTTCCATGGATAGCCAGGCTACCGATATTACCGCCGGGAAATTCTAATGGATCGACCGTAAAACCGTCCGTCGTGATCATCAACTCACCATCCGGTTCGTCGAAAGGCATGGCGGCCGCATCGGCCCGGGTATCGAGCCAGGCATTATCGAGATATTTGGCGAATAAATGCTCGATCAATTCGCGCATGAAACGTCCACCATTACCATGTGCAAGCGTAATGTAGGTATCGGAAAATGAATGTTCTGTTATCATGATGACTTTAGTAAAAATCTTAGGTGGGTGTGTTTTTTAGGATGCGCAAGCCGTAAAGCCATTCAACAATCACGACTCTATTAACTGCTTTTGCCGCCAAGATACTAGCATGTTATAAAATCAATTGCCCTGGAGCGTTAAACTGGTTTTTTTACTACAAGCACTAAGTTTTATCCTCAAATTAGCCGAAAAGGTGTGACATGAATAAAAAGTCAATCAATGCAATTATCGGAATCACCGCGTTCTTCGCTTACGGTAATGCGGCTCAAGCCCATACCTTCGGCGCGGAAGGCGCGGGTTTTGCCGAAGGATTCATCCATCCGTTCATAGGCGTCGATCATTTGCTGGCGATGCTGGCAATTGGCATTTGGGCCGTACAATTGGGTCATAAAGCGCTATGGCGCTTGCCGGCCGCTTTTGTCGGTACGATGAGCCTGGCGGCATTATTGGCCTCGTATGGACCGGTCCTACCTTTGTTGGAATTAGCCATTGCCGCAACGGTATTGTTTTTAGGTATTATATTAATGTTTTCGGTGCGTTTACCAATCGCCGCCGGTATACTGATCGCCGGTTTATTCGCAAGCGTTCATGGCTACGCGCACGGATTGGAAATGCCGCAAGCCGCATCGCCTTTATTTTACGGCGCCGGTTTCATTGCAGCGACCTCACTAGTCCATGCGTTCGGCATTACGATGGCCGTGCTAATTAAACGCCAGCTTTGGTTGACTAGAGCCGGGGGGCTCGCAATTGCGACCGCAGGACTTTACCTAGCCACTGCCACAATTTAAAACTCATTTCAGGAATTCTCATGTGTCTTGCCATTCCTATGCAAATTGCCTCTATTAACGGTAGTCGCGCTGTTTGTTCGACCAAAGGCATCGAACGAGAAGTCAGTTTGTTTCTACTGCAGGATGAGCCGATAGCCATCGGCGATTATGTTCTCATCCATGTCGGCTACGCAATCCAGAAAATCAGTGCAGAAGAAGCACGATCGACCTGGGAATTACTCGATCAAATGCTGACCGAGGATGCGGAGCATGCATGAACTGTCGCTATGCGAGGATTTGCTGGATCAGGTAAAAAGTCTGGCACGGCAAAATCAAGCGACAAAAGTTGCCAGCATCACGGTTAAAATCGGTGTTTTATCGGGTGTAGAGCCTTTATTGTTGCAAAGTGCTTTTGAAATCAATCGCGTCGATACGATAGCCGATGGTGCCGTTTTGATTATTGAACGACAAGCGGCGCAAATCGTCTGTGAACAGTGCGGCATCGAGTCGGAGGTACCAGCTAATCGGCTCTATTGCCCAATCTGCCAAAGTCGGGAAACTCGGCTTACTGCCGGCAGCGAAATGATTCTCGAAAGGCTTGAATTGGATACTTTGGCTTGATTGTTATGTTAAAACTCATGTTTGCTTTGGCTTAGCTAATTGAGTTATAAATAAATCACTATCGGTATTTCATAGAAAATTGTTTTTGGCACGACTATTTTACTCACTATTAATTAAGGTAACTTCATGGCCGATTATAAAAAATATCAATGTTTAGAATGCGGACATATTTACGACGAGCAATTAGGCGATCCGGATAGCGGAATCGCCCCAGGTACTCGTTGGGATGATATTCCTGATGATTGGGTTTGCCCTGAGTGCGGAGCTGAAAAAAGCGCTTTCGAGCCACTCTAAGTACAATTGCCATGAAAGTCGTGATAATCGGATCGGGGTTTGCCGGCATAACCTTTGCCGAAAAACTACATACTTTAAACCCCGACGCTCGTATCACCGTGATAACACGGGAAAGCGACGGCTTTTATTCTCGGCCGTTGCTTTCTCACGGCTTCAGCAAGGATGCTATAGAGCAATCCATCATTCTCAAAACATTTGAAACTATTCGCCAAAAAGGGATTGAAGTTCTAACAGAGACCGAAGCGGAAGTTATCGATCGCCACCATAAAATCGTCAATTTGGCAGCCGGATCGAGAAAAACAACTATAGACTATGATGTTCTAGTTTTAGCCCAAGGCTCTGCAGCCTTCATCCCGCCGACCTTAATGGCCGATCGCAATAATTTTCATCTCCTTAACAGCCTTGCCGACCTCAAAGAATTACGTCAGATACGCAATACGTTGTTGAACAAGAACAAACCGCCTCATTGGGCAATTATCGGCGGCGGCTTAATCGGTTGCGAAGTGGCATCGGATTTAGCCGTTTCGGGTGATAAAGTCAGCTTGTTTCATGCCATGGATCGTTTGATGGAGCGGCAGCTGAGCAATGGAGACTCGGCAAAACTGCTTAAAATTTTGAAAAATAGCGGAGTTAACGTTTTATTTAACCAATCTGTCACCGGCATCGACAAGAAAAGCGGCGAAATACTTGTTAATTCCAATAACGGCGGTAAATTTGATGTGGCTCTAGTCTCTTGTGGATTCAAGCCGAGAACTGAACTTGCTGCCGCAGCGGGACTGGCTGTCAACCGAGGGATAAAGGTGAATTCATTCATGCAAACCACCGATCCGGCCATCTTTGCAATCGGTGACGTCGCCGAACTACCTAACGGTAAACTATATGCCTTTATTTTGCCGATACGCGGGCAAGCACAATGGCTGGCTGAATACTTAGTCGATGAAGATATTCAACCTTGGATAGCCCCGGACTTTAAGCCCAAATCGAAGGTACATGGTTTTGTCGCCGATAATCCACAGTTTTTTTAATTTTTGATCGATTACTACTGCCCAGTCTTTTGATTCACACTACCATATAAACCGATTACCATGCATTCGTTTATCGACGGCCCGGTTTTAAGCTTAATCATCGCCAGTATTGAAAACCGGACACCTTCGACACCGGTTATCGAAGCGGTCAACGAAAGCGCAATCGCGCTTTTTGGTTATCAAACGCAACAGCTAATCGATAAACCTCTCGACAGACTATTATCACCGTCTAATCCTGAGAAATTTTGGCAGGAAATGCTGGAGAAAATGCCTTTCGAGCAAACCAGCGTCAGTTTTCAAGCCGAACTGAAGGATGCAACCGATTCTCCATTTCCCGCATTGATTTCATTATGCCGTCTTGCTTTAAGCGAAGCCGATAATGTAAGCCGATTTGCTTTGCTGATTCAAAAGCTTGGTGAAAAAACTCAGCTCGACATCAACCTTATCTTAATGCTCAGAGCCGTTGAGCAAAGCGCTAGCGCAGTTATTATCACCGACCCTTCCGGACGCATCGAATACATTAATCCGAAATTCTGTGAAATGACCGGATACTCTAAGGAAGAACTACTCGGTTTTAACCCGAAAATTTTGCAGTCGGGCGATACGACAGCCGAGCAATATCTAAACATGTGGCAACAACTGTTAAGTCGGGGCGAATGGCGCGGAGAAATTAAAAATCAAAAGAAAAACGGTGAAGATTACTGGGCGTTTGAAAGCATCAGCACCATAAAAAACAGCCAAGGTCAAATTACGCACGTTCTCGCTGTCGAAGAAGATATCACCGAACGCAAGCATTTTGAAGCGGCACTTAAGGAAAGCGAGGAACGGTTTCGGCAAATGGCCGAAATGACCGGAGAATGGCTGTGGGAGCAAGATCCGAACGGATATTACATCTATAGCAGTAATGCGGTCGAAACCATCATCGGCTATATCCCTGAAGACGTCTTAGGAAAGCACTATACGGAGCTGTTGACACCTCAAGATCAAACCAGCTTTCAGACTTTTTCTTCGGTACATAAACCTTTCTATTCGCTACTGAATCATTATCGTCATAAAGACGGACACGAAGTAATCGCTGAATCTACCGGATTACCGATTACCGACAAACAAGGCAATTTGATTAAATGGCGCGGCGTGGACAGGGATATCACGGCACGTAAACATTATGAAGACGCATTAATAGAAAGTGAGAAAAGAACAAGGTTAATTATAGAAACCGCGCTCAATGCCATTATCATCATGGATTCCTACGGCATCATTACCGATTGGAACCAAAGAGCCGAACTCATGTTCGGATGGTCTCGCGAGGAAGCAATAGGTCAAAATGTCGCCGGGTTGATTGTTCCTAAACGCTTTCGTAAATCGCTGAACGACGAACTGCAAACTTTTTTGCAAACCGGCAAAAGCCCGGTTTTGAATAAACTGACCGAACAGATCGCTTTACGTAAGGATGGTGTCGAATTTCCTATCGAACTCAGTGTAGCGCCGCTAAAAATCGGCCATGCTTACGAATTCAGCGGATTTGTGCATGATATTACCGGGCGAAAAGCCGCCGAACGCCAAATACGCATGGCCCAGGTGAATTTAGCCATTGCGCAAAATGAAATGAGAATTGCTCAAAACATACAAGCATCGTTGCTTCCCTCTGCACCGATTATATCGAATCAGTTCAAAATCACCGGGTTTTGCCTACCTGCAACGCAAGTCGGAGGCGATTATTTCGATTATTTTTACCGTGACGAAACACATCTCGACATAGTCATTGCCGACGTCTCAGGTCATGCCGTGGGACCCGCTTTATTTATGGTTTCGGCAAGAAGCGCCATTAGGGCGCAAGCGCATTGGCCGGCATCGCCGGCGCAAACGCTTAATGTGTTAAACGACTTTCTGTTTGCCGATCTCAACCATTCCGACTACTTTATCACCTTATTCTACCTGCAATACGATACGCAAACTCACCACCTAAAGTATGCCAATGCCGGACATCCGCCTCCTCTACTTTACCGTCGTGATCGAGCTCAATGCGAGCAACTCGACACGGACGGTCTCATCGTCGGCGTTCGGGAACATGTCGAATTCGAGGAAAAAAGGACTATGCTGGCCGAAGGCGATTGTTTACTTCTTTACACGGACGGCTTGACCGAGGCGGAAAACCCCCAAGGCGACTTTTTCGGTACCGAACGGCTCGTGGATATTTTTTCTCAGTCCATTGAATACGAGCCGAACACCATAATCGATCATATTGTTCAACAGCTCAAACAATTTTGCCAAACCGAAGTGTTTAATGACGATATTACGCTGATGGTGTTTAAGAGGGTGAATAGTGAATAGTGAATAGTGAATAGTGAATAGTGAATGGACTGCTTGCTTGGATTTAGGTTCGGAAATACTTATTAATTTTTCTCTATTGAATTCAGTGTCCTGCGCTTACTGCAGTTGGTAGAGACATTTCCGCTTTTTTACAAGCACCGCTGGGTTTACAAAACCCGTCCGGCTAGTCATTCACTATGTACCTTTTACTATTTACTATTTACCATTCACTATTCCCGCCTATTATTTTGCATTATCATTTCGCTCATTAAGAGCCGTTACAGACCGATTCACCGGAAAATCATGGAAACCCCATTAAGCCACTTTGTTCAGGTATTAAATTCTTTTCGCGAAGGTGAAACAACCTTCGGCGATTTGTCGAAACAAATGCGTCAGCTGCTTAGTCAACATCCCGAACAATCAGGCGAACTGCGCAAGTTGCTGGATGACTTCTTTGAACAGGGCTATTTACCACCGCAAATTCACCAGGGTTTAATCGCACAAACAACCCTATCTCTGCATAAGGTCGACGAAACACGAATAAGCACGTCCTCTCACGAGCAAGATGAAACCATTGTCCGGCCAACAACAAAAACCAATACACCAAAACCGGGCGAAAGCATTCAACCGAATGTTGACTTCGAGAAAACCCGGTTGACTGATCGTTTCGAATCCACAGCCCAAAGGGGTGCGGTTAGTTCGGTTGATATAACATCCGGACAAACGATTAATACGACTCTCGGCACTAGATATTCCGGATCATCGGGATTTAGCTCAACCGAATCTGAAATAATTGGTATCGGCTCGGTGTTAAAAGACCGTTTCATACTGGAGGAATTACTCGGTAGCGGCGGCATGGGCGTCGTTTATAAAGCGCTGGATTTACGCAAACAGGAAGCTCAAGATAAGTCTCCTTATGTCGCATTGAAAATTTTAAACGACGAATTCAAGGATAACCCAACTTCCTATATTGCTTTGCAACGGGAGACAAGAAAGGCTCAAACACTGGCTCATCCGAATATCATTACCGTCTATGACTTCGACAGAGACCGATCGCATATTTTTATGTCGATGGAAGTATTGACCGGCCAATCACTAAAAGACTACATCAATAAAGTTATTCCTAACGGTATGCCGTTCAAAAAAGCCTGGCACATTATCAAAGGCATGTGCTTGGCTTTGGCTTATGCGCATAAAAACGGCATTATCCATTCCGACTTTAAACCGGGCAATGTTTCGATATTAGAGAACGGCGAAGTCAAGGTTCTCGATTTTGGTATCGCTTGTGCGGTAAGTCGCCCCGATAAGGAACAGGACGAAACCGTTTTCGATGCTCGTAGGGACTTAGGCGCATTGACACCGGCTTATGCCAGTCTGGAAATGTTTTCTAATAAAGAGCCCGACCCTAGCGACGATGTTTACGCGCTTGCTTGCGTCATCTATGAAGTTTTGACTGGAAAGCATCCTTACGGAAAATTATCGGCACTCAAGGCCCATGAGCTTAATTTACGGCCTAAAGTGGTGCCCGGACTAAGTCGTAGGCAGTGGAAAGGTTTGCAACGCGCCTTGGCCTTGGAAAGAAAGGACCGCACTCCCTCGGTCAAGCAGCTCATCACCGATTTGCAGCCACGATCGCCCCTACCGATTATTCTGGGCACAATGGCTATAATAGCCATTGCCGTTACGACCGGAGTCTATATCAAACTATCGCAGGAAACCGACCCGCTTCAAGATAAAATTATTGAACTAACGCCAAAGCAACAACTTAAGGTCAAAGACTTACTGGAACTGGCTGAGATACATTTTGAAGTCGGTTATCTGACCGCCCCGACCGGCAGTAATGCTTTATGGTCGTATCGACAAGCGCTCGAAATCGACCCTTATAATAAAGAAGCCAAAAACGGTTTGAAGAAGATTGCCGATATCCTGGCAGAACAAGCCGAGCAATTATATGATCAAGGAAAATACGATGAAAGCCTAAGCAAAATTGAAGAAGGGCTCGAAGCGATACCCAAGCATGACGAATTATTAGCTTTGAAGAAAAAAATTTTAAATTAATCGAATTTATACCCTCGTAGATAAAATTCGGCGCCAGGGGCTACCGTCAATGGGTGCCGTGAACCCAGCACCTAAATTCCATAGGTATTTGGCAATGATACAAAAATCATGGCTCATTTAGGTGCTGGGTAAATACGTCCATGGCTCTATGCCAACTCCATGCTGGCAAAGTCTTTATCGAGCACCCCGAAGCCTCCTCCGGCACTGCCGAAATTTGAAGTGCGAAAGGTATACATTGAATTTATCTATTGAGTTCATCCGTGATATTTGAACGATTCATAAAGCGCTCAATACTCTTTCCTTCATTATCTTCATGCCTTTCATGGTAATAAAAACAAACTATAAACATTGTGCGGCATCAGCACCCATAGAATGACATGGCAAGCTATTGAACTCTTCATTATCATCATGGTGCAATGCTTTTACTAGATTAAAACTCCATCCTGGCGCCGAAATTGATACTGTGGCTACTGATGTCTTGATAACCTAACATCACATCATACGAAACGAAGCCCGATAAGCCGTCGGCAAAAGTGCCCGACAAGCTCGTGCCAATCGTTGCAAAATTACGGTCAGCGCTTTGCGAAACGATGTTGAAACGCTGTCCTGTTGGGTCGTCTACAAAACTGGCGCCGATATTACGGCTACCGTCCTTGTATTGATGATGCCATTCGGCTCTGAATTGTGCGATCACGACACCGAAAGGCAAACCGAACGCATAGGAAGTCTCTCCGCCCAGCGTCGTTGTCCATGAGTCAACATTCTGATCGCTGAACGCCATACCAAAACCCGCACCGCCGCTTTCGCTAAACGAATCGACTGAAAGCCCGACATAATTGCCTCTGAAATAAGGCGTTAAACTAAATGCGCCGTAGGAAAAGTCATAACCAATCCCCAAACTATAGGCATGTTGGTTGCCGCCGGTCGAACCGCTAGCTTCGGTGCTGACGTTTAGAAAGTTTATTCGTCGGACCGTATCATATTGGTTTCCGCCATAGGATGCGATCGCGTCGAGATGAAAGTTATCCCAAAAATAATAGGTTCCGTAGATCGAACCGGTATAGGTATCGGTCGTCGTTTCGCCTTGATTTCTGCTGAAATCGGCATTTGAACGCAAATAACTAAAAGCGCCCCCTAAAACCAAGTCTTCAGTCAACTTATAATCGGCACCGCCGGTAAAACCGTAGTTGTCGTAATTGAAGCCGACCTGTTCAAACGTATTATTGACATCGCCGACTTGAATATTCATGTTTAGCCAGACGCCGAGATTGTGACCGAATAATCCGAAATCCTCATCGCCTGCCGCACCGCCAAGTGCGGACACCGCCTGACCGTTTCGATAAAATTGAAATCCCGATGCATGAATATTGCCTTGATGGCCGGAATGAATTCTAGAAAGCCTGTTTTTGAGCGTGCTCTCGACCAGACCGAGTTGTCCCGCTGTGATTCGAGTTGCCTGGGTGCCCTGTTGAATGAGTTGCTCCGGAGAGAGTTGCTGGAAGATGTTGGCGGCTTGTTCAGGATCAAATAAAATATTGCTTATTGAATCTAATTGTGTACATAAACTAGAGTCAGATATTGTCTCATTATCCGGCAGAAAACAATTGGAATACACATTTTGTAACGTAGATATCAAGTTTTGTTGGCTAGAATTGAACAGGCTCGTGTCGATAGAAGACGATTGGGCGAAACTGGCCGGAGGCATGGCTAACGCACTGATGGCTATCAAAGATGGCAACGAGATACTATACAAAACTGGCCTATTCGGTTTTGCTTTCGACTGGTTTAACATGACTCCCCCTAAATTTGGAATACTTAAAAAATGATGATATCGGGTGTGAATTATTCACACCCCCTATCATTCCCACGCAGAGCACTCATCGTTATACATAAGTCTTAATAAGCCAATGAAATCAATGCTGTTGCCGTTTAGCAACAGCATTGATTTATAAGTGTTTTTGGCACTTGTGTATAACGGTGAGCGCAGAGCATGGGAACGAGAATTAACGGGGGCTGAATAGTTACTTGGGTGTTATTATTTTTGTCGGGTTTAACAACCGAGGCCATCAATGACCGGCTTATTTTTGCCCCAATCCAGAATAAATTTGATAAGCGTCACTAATAAGACTCATTTTATCAGCAAATCAGGATTTTAAATTGCTCTGATTGTAAAATAGATTAACCGTAAGTTTTCTCAAGATTTTACAAAAATTTATCGGCTCATTGTTTAGTTTGTCGGCAATTATTCTGATTTCAGTGTGAGCCTCACCTCATTACCGCAAACGACGAATGATAAACGTCTAAAATTGAACTACATTGATTCTTTTTGAATTTTATTGTTGTCCAACACCGAAAAACCGCCAATTGTGAACCCCACTTAAATTCAGCCGAGGCCCAATGTTTAACGACGATTCTCATTCTAATACGCCGCTGATCGAAGAAGACGACTCGACACGTTTTGCCACAAACCGTCCTTTGACTATTGAATCCGACAATAAAAATTCAGGCAATCAGAGATTCAAGAATCTGAGTGTACTCGATATTCTCGGTCAAGGCGGCGTCGGCCGGGTTTATCTAGCCTATGACGAAACAATCGGCAGGCGAGTCGCCGTCAAGGAAATGCTGGATGAACTAAGCGGCGACGTCGAACTCGATCATTCGTTTTTACATGAAGCCAAAATTACCGGAAAACTCGAGCACCCGGGCATTGTTCCTGTTTATGAGCTGGGTCAACGAAACGACGGTAGGCCTTATTATGTGATGCGCTACATTAAAGGCGAAACGCTGGCTCGAAAATTCGAAAAAATATCCGATACCGATCCCAAAACCGGATTCAATCAACGCATTCAACTTTTGGATATTCTAATCGATGTTTGCAATACCTTAGCCTATGCGCATGCCAAAGGCGTCATTCATCGCGATTTAAAACCCGCGAATATCATTGTCGGTAATTTCGGCGAGACCATCGTGGTCGATTGGGGATTGGCCCAGGTTCTGGATGATGACGACAATACCTATTTTTACCGAGAAGCGCTCACTCACCAACGCGATAGTTTAAGCGACTCAAGCACATCGGAAGCGCTTGGAACACCTGCCTATATGGCGCCGGAACAATTCAGCGGCCGCGCGGATAAAACATCGGACGTTTACAGCCTAGGAATGATCCTCTATAAAATTATTACCGGCAGACAACCATACCGAGGTTCGATTACCGTAATACAGCAACAAATGGAGAAAGACGTCGAAACCCCCTCTCCTAAACGATTCAATACTGCAGCACCTCCGGAATTGATTGCGATCTGCGAAAAAGCCGTGCATAAGAATCCTTTGCAGCGTTTTACCGATGCCGGAAAATTAGCTGAAGAATTGAAGGCTTTTCGTGACGGACGCATGGTCAATGTCTATGCCTATTCAAGACGTGAATTATTAAGCCGTTTTTTTGCGCAAAATAAATTTGCCGTTTTCACGACCGCATTACTACTCATTACCATTAGTATCGGAGCGGTATTTTCGCTTCATTATGCGCATCAAATGAAGGAAGCTAATCATGAAGCCGAACAAGCCTTAAGCCGAATCACTTTTTACGGAGAACGTTCACAGCAACAAGCACGATCTATCGTGCATGCGCTGCAATCGAAAATCGCATTGGTATTTTCTAATCTAAACCAAGCCTCAGAGAAACTCGGTTCCGGCGACATTGCCGAGTCATCGATCTTAGAAGAATTACAAAACCGTTACCCGCAGTTTGATTCGTTTTCTATTCAACCTATTTCAGTGCTAACAGGAGCGTTTATCGCAAGTGAAGAAAACGATGAGCCAAAACCGATCGCCGACGTCGAAAACAACCGCCTCATAATCAAATACCGAGTACCGATCGAAAAGAACGGCCGCATTACCGAATATCTTGAGGCTAAAATGTCGCCTGAAAAGGTGCTGCCCAAACTGTTTACGGCTATTCTGAAACAAGATGAAACAAACCGGGATATATGGATCATGCTTAGCGACGGCCTAATTATTTATGACGCCAATTCAGATTATATCGGCACGAATCTATTCATCGATCCGGTCAGCCGCCAATCATCTTCGCTGCAGGCGTTCGGGAGATTAACCATGATCGATGACGACAGCATCGGCTATTACAGTTATCGCGAAGACGGTACCGAAGTTTTTAAGATTGCCGCTTGGGATTCAATTGAATTCAACACCAAAAACGATTGGAAAATCATTGTCGACTATACTTATCTGCGCAAGGAAATGAGAAACAAATTCCGTTTATTCTAAAAAGTAACTGCGAATTCGGCCAAAGATGCAAATTTCCTGTAGTTGGCAAACTTCTCTCCCCGGTCATAGGCTTCCGTGGATTCGGACAAGACTTCGATGATCGAACGTGGTTCGGACATATAACGTTCGGCTTTATGATCCGACTCGGAACAGGTGACAAACACATCTGGATAGAAAAAAGCATCCGCCAAGTCCAGTTTCAATTTCATGTCGGCCATGTAGACACGTCAGGTCGTCCCGGCAAGATGGTTTCCTAGGCTTAAGACTTTCGTGTAATTGCCGTTCAATACAATCAGCATTACAGCCACATTGAGCAACTTCCGCGACAGTTCTCGACCATCGACTTGCAAGCCTTGAGTATAGGCTGCCTGCATGCGGGTGGCGTTGATCAGATCCATATCAGTTGATTTGCACCGAGCCGCCCTTGATGCGATTGACGCCGGACGAGCGGTTGAGAATATAAGTGCCTCGGATGATGATTTTACCGGCGCGGGCCAACGTAATGCTGGCCTTGCCGCAGCGTAGCACGATTTCCTGATCGGCTTGCAGGACTACCCGTTCTCCGTCGATTTCTGCATCGAAAGTTTGTTCATTCGGCTTTTCGGTTGAAATAACCGGCTGCTGCATGCGAACGATGATCATCGGCCTCGCCGGGTCTCCATTTTCGAACAATAAGGCCACCTCGCAGCCGATATCCTCGCGCGTCAGGTTCGCGGTCGAACGGGCCGGCACTGCCTCCGCCTGAGGATTGCCGGTAAAACCGACTAGCGGCGCACCTTGACCGTCGAATCCGATCAATAAACCGATAACCACGCCGTCGATCTTTTCCGGCATGATTTCTTCCTCCATCAGGCGGCTGATGAAATCGAAGTCGCTTTCGCGATACTGCAGGCAATAATCCAAGGGCTGATAGTCGCCGTCCAGTTTGTATTGAACGTCGGCGAACGAGTAACGACTAAAGACATCCTTAATCACATCGATCACCGACTTATCCTGAAATATCCGGCAATCGGCATTCAACGTCAAATACCATAGCCAAGGCCTCAACGTAGCCAGATAATAGATATAGCGCCCGGCGCAGGCCGGTATGTTTGAATTGCACGATCTCGCCGTTGATATGACGCGTCGTTCCGTTCGGCAGATCGAGATTGACGGTCATGCCCTTGCCGAGCAATTGATCGGCCTTGACGCCACCCAGTTTTTGGTCGCGAATCATCTCGACGTCGAACTCGAATAATCGGCCGATTTCTTCTTTACCGGTCAACCGGTAGAATATGAGCTGATCGTCTCCGAGCGGAGTGCCGGCTTTCACGGATCGATTGTTTTGGGCTATGAAACAGCTTGCCTGGAAAGTTGTTTCGGATTACCAAACAGTTTACTTTGTCGGAATCATATGCTGATATTCGCCGCCCGCTCTACGCAAAGTAAACCCGGCTCCCCAGATAAACTGTTTATTCAGATCCGAAACCAGAATTTCAAAAAATGGACGGTTTTCCGGATCGTGAATGATCGCTTTATTATCTTTAACGCCAATGATTACAGAGGCATGACCATAGGTATGGCCGTTATGCGTTTTCAGCCAACCGAAAAAAATTGGCCCATATTTCTGCAGCAAGTTGTACAGGGCATCTATCGACCATTGTCTATCTTTAGGTTCGGCAACATCGACTAATTGCTCTCTGGATTTAAGTGTCGGCATCCATCCTGCATTGATCACATAATGACCGTATTGAACGACGCCTTTATCGTTTTTAGACAGCGGAAGCGTAAATAACTCGGGAACTCCCATTCGCGGTCCGGCTTCAAAGGAATAACCTATCATGCAGGCGCTGGCATACCAGCATCCGGTTGGATCGTCCCTTGGTGTCACCCCTTTGGCATGGGAGCCAATACCAAGCTGCGTTACGAAGGGGACATTTAAACAATAATTCTTCATTTTCTGTATCCTAACTTTTGTGGTGTATCAAACAGCTTGATATTGGCCAACTTGCAATCCAAAATCACTTGCCAACTATTGGCTTTGACTTTTGTACTAGGGCATATAAAGAAAGCTTTAACCGCCTATTAAAACGGTCGGACAACCAGGACCGACAATTACTCCGCCGTGCGAAGTACTATCCAGCAAGCGCGCTGCAGGCATGTTACAAATTAAAACCGTGGATGAGCCTTTGACAATAGCATCAGGGGGCCCTACACAAGTCGCCATATCTCCGACTTTTGCGGCCGGTAAATTGCCTATCAATACGGTTGGGGCTCCAGGCGGTAAAATAGGCCCGCCTACATGGGGCACCACCCCTGTAACCATAGGACAAACATGCATGTCTGTCACTCTAGCTGCTGGAAACATACTCACTCCTTTAGGATTTCGTGATAAATAACGTCCAGGGACTATGAGCTAAGTTGAGGGTGAAAAGTCCATCTCATCGGACATCTTGAGATTGGGCGAGGGAACATGATTCCGAAATTCGAATTGGTAAAATTATAAAACGGTTTGGCTAGCCGTTAGTTAATTTGATTACTGTACAACCTTACGACCGTCGCCACCCTTCGCAATATCAATACCTTGCCGAATAAATGTCTGAATTCTGTTATTGACCTGAGCGGCACCATCTTGTGAAGCAGCCAGCATAATGGCGCCTGCAACCGCTTTTGCGGTAAGATCCGGAGCCGGAATAACAATATTGTCATCCAAAGGTGAAAGATTATCGCCGCTCCAAAATGCCGCTGTTGCCGCCCAACCGGCAGCCGTTTTAAAATCTGTCGCTTCGGCGGCAGTAAAAGCGGCTTTGGCATTTTCTTGAATAGGCTTATACACCCAAGCTTCAGCTAACTCCACCGCCTTCGCATCCGTTGGATTCGTTTGAGTACTTTGACAACTACGAGCACACAAGCAAGCCCACCATGTTGCTTCTCTTTTGGGTAAGCCATAAGCGATAAAATTAATACAGTCGGTAAAACATTCTTCTTGTATTAATTTTTCAATAAATTCAGCAGGCGTGACTTCTTGAGTTAATAACGATTGACCTAATTCGCTTAACTCGAAAAACCCAGAAATTTCGGAAGCCTTTTCTTGTTTTATTTTTATTAAATTTATTTCAGTCATTGCCCATACGCTAGTTAATTTTTGTCAAACCGCCCTGCAGAATCAACATGCCGTCTCCTTTGATCGTGGTCATTGGGCTCTTTATTTCAGACATCGCACTGCCCTCCACTTTTATCATCGTTCCTTTGATCGTGATCCCTGCTTGGGTGATTTCGATACTGTTGCCACCCACTTTGAGCTCGATGGATTGCATCGCTTCAATCGTGCTTTTACCGGAATCGATTTTGACCGAATGATTGCCGGTCGATACCTTCAAATCGTAATTACCCTGATCGATCTCGATGTTACGATTGCCTGTTTCAATTTTCAACTTATCGTTACCGTCATGCAAAGTAACGGTTCTATCGTTTTGGATCTCGATCGTTTGATCGCCCTTATCTTTTTTATCCAAACCGATCTTGCGAGTCTCATTATTTTCGATTACACAATTGAGGTCTTTTTCGGCATGGATGTAAACCTCTTCCTCGCCTTTTTTGTCCTCGAAACGTAATTCGTTGAAGTTATCGGCCGTACCTTCTTTTGAACTGCGGGTCTTGATACCGCTTTGAGTTTTGTTGGAAGGTAAATCATAAGGCGGCATTTGATCGTCGTTGTAAACTCTCCCGGTTATCAATGGGCGGTCCGGGTCGCCCTCTAAAAAGCTGACGACAACTTCTTGACCGATCCGTGGCAACGATATCCAACCCCATTTCTTACCGGCCATCGGCTGTGAAACTCTGACCCAGCAGGAACTGTTTTCATCGTCTTGCCCTTCTCTATCCCAATGGAACTGCACCTTGACGCGGCCGTATTTATCAGTCCAAATCTCCTCACCTGAAGGACCGACGACAATCGCGGTCTGCGACCCTGAAACCGAAGGTTTGGGTGTCGACCTGAGCGATCGAAAGGCTTGCTTTGCATCGATCGCGTCGAAACTGCATTGAAAAATTTCACCACTGCCACCCATGCCTGAAACACTATCGTCGCCTTGAATAATATAGGATGCCGACACAACGACATGTTCGATGTTTTCTTCGTCAAAATAAAAATCGCTTAGTGTAAATTTCATGCCGGGAATGAGGCCTAAAGCATTGCCTTGACCTCGCTTAATGGAATAGGCATTTTGCCGTTCTTCCAAGCGCTTATCGACCAGCTTGCTGTCTACTGTTGATGACGAGAATTTTCCTGGAAAATCGTAGACTTCCTGTCCGGATTGAGAATACCCCCCCGGATTATGTTTTTTGATCGTTAAATCGGAGCTCGGCGATTCAAAATCGAAATCATTCAATTCGAATTTACCTGCTGTGACTTGATTTTCTTGTAACCACTCGTGAATGTGATCGCGCTCGCGGTTTACTATGTTTCCCTTCGGGAAATATGGAATGGACTGATAACCGCTTTGAGTTTCGAAAGCTTTGTTCGAATCGGTAATCACTAATTTATGTTTACCGTCTTGATGCTCAAAGTAATAAAAGATACCGTCGTGTTCCATCAAGCGACTGATAAAATCGAAATCGCTTTCTCTATACTGAACGCAATAATCCAAGGTTTTGTATTCGCCGTCCAATTTATATAGAACATCGACAAAAGCATAGTTGTCCAATACGGCCTTTATCACTTCGATAACCGATTTGTCTTGAAAAATTCGGCAATCGGCATTTAAGGTTAAATACCATAACCAAGGCCTTAATGTTGCACGGTAACAACTAAAGCGACTACGGAGCCCTATATGCTTGAATTGCACGATCTCACCGTTAAAAAACCGCGTGCCCCCGTTGGGCAGATCCAGCTTGACTGTCATTCCCCTGCCCAACAATTGATCGGCTTTGACACTACCCAGTTTCAGATCGCGAACTAACTCAACCTCAAACTCGAATAATCGACCGATGGACTCCGTACCTGCCATGCTATAGAAAACTAGCTGATCATCACCTAAAGGAGTATCGGCAGTAACGGATCTATTGTTTTGTGCCATAAGTTATAAAATTCCGGTTATAAAGTGGTCTAACAGAGGCGACTGAAAAATTGGTTTTATTGACTTATTTATATCAAAGTTTATAGCTTATATGCTGTCAGTTCCATTGCTTACTTAACTTAATTTCAGACTGGAAACACTCCAATCAATGTCTTGATAATACCGTTTGCGCCAACACCCATTTTGGTAAGCTGGTAATAAAAACTCCATTGCCTAGTTTTTGAGTTACGGACACCAAAAGTGATCACATGAACAGGATCTTTATCCGAGCCCATATACATATGCGGGCTCACGATCGTACTTCCCAGTTTGCTACCCTTCAAGATAGCGTCCTGTTTGTTCCATGCATTATTTTGCGATTTCATATTAATGTGAGCGACATAGCATGAACCATCCTCGGCTGGAGAACCAACGCCAAAGCTGCAACCGTTCATCGGCGCAGTAAACATGATATTTGCGGCATTGCTTACTGTCGTAGACTGAATAGAGTCATCCTGGTAAGGGCACCAATATATTTCCATTATGCCCTCAGCATTACCCCCATTACCTGCAGGCCGAGCCATATAAGTTGCAATCTGCGCCCCTGGACGTTCGACACTACTTGCTAGACCATTAAGTTTTTCCAGAGTAAAAAATTTTTTACCTCCTGTTTTATTAACATCACCTCCTTCAGGCGTGGAAACGATGTTATTTTGCATAAAATCAACAGGGTCAGAAAGAAAGCGGTCTACAGCTGGCATAAATACCTCAATTTAATGAATAATAATTTTATCGACTACCTAACATGCAGTCATGACACAAATGTTTGTTATGAACAGTTAGGCCTTGCATTTTTCTTAACTACTTACACCTTTCGCACTTCAAGTTTCGGTAGTGCCCGAAGGGCGCCGGGGTGTTCGGGTCCTCACCTATCGCTAGTGAGGGGCCGGCATGGAGCTGGCATAGAGCCTACATGGACGTATTCACGGCGTCCTTTGACGGGGGCACCCCGGTGCCGAATTTTGATCTACGATGGGTATAACGTTTCGGGTAACTATTCACTCCCCCTGCAATTATAGTTTCAGAGCTCCCAAAAAAATGATTAGTAGAAAATGATTTATATAATATGTTTCAAGACATATCTGGCAATTATTGATTGTTTGACTTTTTATAATTGTAGAATAATCTGGCATTTAGCTTTGATTTGTTTGTTACCTACCACCTAATTAAGTCAATAAGTTATGATCTCAATTTCCCAAGTCAAGACATCCAATATGCCCCTAATTACCGACTATAATATATTATAATTCAATAGCTTGCGAATATTCGCGAACTCCGAAATTTAAGTAACAGATCTAAAATTCAACGATCCTCAAAAAAACACAATTTTAAGGTCAAATGTAAGACCTATTATTAATTAACCCGTACCACCTCCAGTAAAAGTATCGCCAAAATGCATATTCAGGTTGTCATAACGTATACGCCTCGCTACACCAATTTCATCGCAGATCGGCCCTTCATGATATATGTAATTTTCCCATTCGATTGCCGATGAGAATGCTTTATGCGCATTGCCAAGGATCCTGTTTGCCTTGGCATCTATACCCCAACTCTTACCTGTTTGACGAGCAATATTTTGGAGAACATCTTGCTTAACTATACTGATGTAATCGCTAGTATTCTGATTTGAACGAAACCACGATGGATTATCAATAAACTGCTTCGCGTGCCCAACCTCATGCAGTATTAATACAAAGTTGTTAAGCATGTTATTTTTATTCTGATCCTCAGGATTCGGAGTAGCAACAGAAACCAACTGATCCAAGTTTACGAATATCGTACCTTCATTCGGCATTGGGCTGTCATTTGAGAACATACTAAATCCAGGCTGGATTGGGTTCGTGCTTCTCCAAGCAATGACATTGATTATTGTCTTAGAATTCCGCACCTCATCCATTATTCTGAGACCAGTTGAAGTATGTTTTCTTGCCCATATTCTTGCTCTCTCGAAGTTAATCTCGGCTTCAAGTTTGTTCACAAGCATAGACTGTGTAATTACGCCACTAGGCCCACCTGGATTGTTATTGCATTCGTTCCTCCAGTGCGCATTACTATATATCTCATTGGCGTCGTAAAATTTAAAAGCCATGATATTCTCCCGTTAATTTAGATAAAAAACAGTAATATATGTACACTTTTATTCCAGTCAAAACTCATAAACAAACTCTCCATCCGCCACACCGACATGCACCCTTTCAACTGTCTTACCTTCCATCATCCGCGTTAAAAACTCGGAGCTGATACTGGGCAAAACCGTATTAGTCAATATTGCGTCGATCATGCGCCCGCCGCTTTCGACTTCGGTACAGCGTTCGGCTATCAACTTGATGACGTCGTCATCATAGGTGAACGGTACTTTATGATTTTCAACAATACGTTTTTCGATACGTTTTAACTGCAATCTCGCGATTGCGGCGATCATTTCGTCGCTTAACGGGTAATATGGAATAACGACTAGACGACCCAACAATGCCGGCGGAAAGACTTTTAGCAACGGTTCTCTCAAGGCTTTGGCAATGCCTTCCGGCTCCGGCATTAAATCCGGGTCTTTACAGAGATTGGCGATCAGCTCGGTACCGGCATTGGTGGTCAAAAGAATCAGCGTATTCTTGAAATCGATGATCCGGCCTTCGCCGTCTTCCATCCAGCCTTTATCGAAAACCTGGAAGAAAATTTCATGAACGTCCGGATGCGCTTTTTCGACTTCATCGAGCAATACAACAGAATAAGGCCTGCGGCGAACCGCTTCGGTCAACACCCCGCCTTCGCCGTATCCGACATAACCCGGAGGCGCACCTTTCAGCGTCGATACGGTATGGGCTTCCTGGTATTCGCTCATGTTGATTGTGATAACATTCTGCTCGCCGCCGTACAAGGCTTCGGCCAAAGCTAGAGCGGTTTCGGTCTTGCCGACTCCCGACGTGCCGGCCAACATGAACACGCCGATCGGTTTGTTCGGATTATCGAGACCCGCTCGTGAGGTTTGAATACGCCGCGCTATCATATCCAACGCATGGCGTTGTCCGATGATTCGTTGCTCGATAGTATCGGCCAGATGAATAATGGTCTCGATTTCATTCTTGACCATACGCCCGACAGGAATTCCGGTCCAATCGCCGACGACGGAAGCCACGGCTTGAGCGTCAACGCTCGGTAAAATCAACGGCGATTCGCCTTGCAAATCATGCAATTGAGATAACAAGTTTTTTAAATCTTCAAGCAGACTATCGCGTGTTGCCGAGTCGGACTCGACTTCCGCAACTTCTTCAACCGCTTTTTCGAGTTTGCTGTCGGTCCCCTCTACTTTACCGCCCTGCTCACGCAGTTTTTGACGAATATCTAAAATGTTTTTTACGAGTTCCCGTTCGTTATTCCAGCGCTCTTCTAGCAATGCCAAGCGATCTTTTTCGGCTTTTAGTTTTTCCAGAACAATCGTTTCGCGGTCTTTGATATCGACGCCAACCGACTTTTCTCTGCCGATGATCGCCAATTCGGTATCCAATCCGTTAATCCGTTTTCGGCAATCATCGACTGCGGCAGGAACGGCATGCTGGCTGATTGCTACGCGTGCCGATGCAGTATCGAGCAAACTGACCGATTTATCGGGCAACTGCCTGGCGGGAATATATCGGTGAGACAGCTTTACCGCAGCTTCCAGAGCCTCATCGAGTATTTGAACCTGATGGTGTTTTTCCATGACCGATGCGACACCTCGCATCATCAGTATCGCTTTTTCTTCGCTGGGTTCCAGCACCTGCACGACTTGAAAGCGCCGCGTCAATGCAGGGTCTTTTTCGATATGTTTCTTATATTCGGCCCAAGTCGTAGCCGCGACGGTTCTGAGCGTACCTCGAGCCAGAGCCGGTTTTAAAAGGTTCGCTGCATCGCCGGTGCCTGCTGCGCCGCCGGCGCCGACCAAGGTATGCGCTTCGTCGATGAACAAAATGATAGGTTTTTCGGATGATTGCACTTCCTCGATCACTTGACGTAAGCGGTTCTCGAATTCGCCTTTCATACTGGCGCCTGCCTGCAGCAAACCGACATCAAGCGTACGCAACGTGACGTCCAGCAAGGACGGCGGCACGTCCCCGGCGACGATCTTCTGCGCGAAGCCTTCAACGACGGCAGTTTTGCCGACGCCGGCCTCGCCAGTCAATATCGGGTTATTTTGACGGCGACGCATTAGAATATCGATGACCTGACGGATTTCTTCATCGCGCCCGACGATCGGGTCCATCTTGCCTTGGCGTGCCTGTTCGGTTAAATCGACGGTGAATTGTTTCAAGGCTTCTTGTTTACCCATCTGTGCCGGTGACATCGCGCCGCTGGCTTCGCCCGGAACAGCACCGCCCCCGACTTGAAAACCGTCGCTTGAATGAAGACCTTCTTCAGGCGAGCCGCTGACAATCTCCGCGAAACGTTCGGTTAAGGTATCCGGCTTGACTTTTCCGAATTCATTGGAAATTTCGAGCAAGGCATGATTCAAACCCTTTGTTTTAAGAATACCAACAACCAAATGTCCCGAACGTACCTGCGATTCACCGAACATTAGGGTACCATATACCCATCCTCTCTCGACAGCTTCTTCGACATGCGACGATAAATCGGAAATCGATGTAGAGCCTCTTGGGAGCCGATCCAACGATTCGGTAAAGTCGCGCGCCAATTTGGACGGGTCGAGATTAAACTGACGAATGATTTTATGGAGATCCGAGTCTTGCAACTGAAGAATCTGATGCAACCAATGCGTCAGTTCCACGTAAGGGTTGCCGCGCATTTTACAAAACACGGTAGCTCCCTCTATTGATTTGTAGCACACTTTATTCAGCTTACCGAATAATGCGACACGACTGATATCACCCATAACTCACTCCTAAAATAATTGTCAAAATGACCCGCATCTTATATCTGCGCTCAAACTTCGGCACCACTCATCAATAGGCTTTTCCGCCAACACTTAAACGCTATTTCCATTCATTACGTACTGCCCACTACTCAAAAATTTAGATCAACTCATCATCGTATCGGATTGAGCAATAGATCATTCGCATCTTCGGTGCTGTGTCGCTCACCGAGCCAGCTTGTCCAGCCCAGTCGTGTGCCGCCGTCCAATTGACTCATCGGTACCTCGTCAGATTTCAAGATTAAATTGACATCCCAATCGAACTCAAAGCCACTGTAGTTTCGTACGATCGCAATCAATTTTTCCAACCGTTTACCGGAAGGCAGCAAGCTGACATATTCTGTTAGGGTCAAAGGCCCGAACAGAACCCGGAATTTATGCTGACAACTCCAAACTCTGGAGCCCAATACGACCGACTCGCCTAATCTACCGGTTTTGGTCGATTCACCTAATCGGGTCAAATCCTCGGTTTCTATCTGTAACCATTCGCCGATGAACTCATTGAGTCTCACCGGTAATTTATAGAAATCGGCCAGGATAGCAATCAGCCCGTCAGCATTGTTAGCCTGATTCGCTAAATGGCCTATGTAATGAAACTTGGCCAGATCCGGCATCGCATCGCGATCTTGAAATACCTCATCGCCGATCCCCGCTAACGCTCCTAAATAATCGCCAAACCGGTCTTCGTCGGGCCGGTCGAAACTGAAGGCAGGTTCGGCATCCGCTTTGGCGCGATAGAACAACGCAACCAAGCGATGATGAAAAATATCGGCAAATCGAGCCAGAGTATGATCATGAAAATTATGCTCCCGGCTTCGCACATATTCAGTCAGATGCAAAGGCATCGGACCGTTGGGTCCGAACAGTCCTAAAAAACGCTGAGTCAATCGGGCCGGCTTCCCTTCGTGAGCCGTAATAAATTGACTCAATGTCGACGACTCAAATGCCATGGAGACTTCTTGACCAAACCTTACCGCGTCTTCTACAGGCCGACCGGATTGTCCTATCAAAGGTTTATCGTCATGGCTACATTCAATCAACCGTAAGGCATGAAAAAAATCGTATTGATGCGGCTGTTCGAGTAAGCCTTCGATTAAATCGTTTTTCTTCGACCTATTCTCGCCGGCCATCTGATGATTTCTCCACGATCCGGGGACTTGACCACGGTTTCGGTAAACGAATTAATTGAAACATAGCGGGCTAAAAAATTTTCCAGCACTGCTCCCATCAAGAAGACCCCGATGCCTTCAAAAGCGGACTCTTCGAAGTTCAAGGTTATTTCTAAGCCGCGCCCAAAAACGATAGGGCCAGCCGTATTGATCCGCCTAACGATATCTTTCGCTTGAATCGACAACAATCCCTCGATCTGATTAGTAATAGCGGCAACATTGTATTCGCTATATAACTTCAATAAACTTCTCAGAGCGACGGCACCTTCTTTGTCATTACGGTCGATTAAACTTAAATAGTTCATCGACAAATGATTGATTAAACTCCAATTGACATTGCCATAGGCGGTCGATGCCCGAGGCTTAGTGGGACCTGAAAGGCAACGGATGCTTTCGACCGGTGCGCCCTTCTGCATCGTGAAGTCGGTTTTTCCGCCGCCCAACGGCATCAGCAACGGTAAATCGCGATTACTGCAAAGCGCCTTGATCGATAGCTGTTTAAGGTCTTTACCGTAAGGCGCCGATTGTCCGTCGACCAGCGTAATAAAAGTCTCATTGCCGATATAACTCGATCGCGGCCCTTGACGTTTTTGTTTCGACGAAGCCTTCCGTTGTTGACGATGTAACGAATAATAAGCAGGCCGGACGTCATGGCTTCGTTCGTCGCTGTATCGATAAAAAGGCTGAAATTCCTTTTTTTCATTGACGCCTCCGCTCCCAATGCCAATGACTTCCTTGACTTGGCAAATTTCAAAGTCCATCGGTCTAGAGCGATCCGGAATAATATGAAATTCGGATGACTTCTGATCGATATAGATAGGATCGGCATGCTTGGGAAACAGATTGATCGCCGGAGTACAAAACAACGCAAATTGAGATTTGTCGACGGCATTAATCAGTTTTGCGTGACTTCGTTTTAGCAGAACGATTAAATCCATCTCTTCAGCATCGCACTGATTCAAAGCTTGAGCGAAACCGTTAAATTCTGCAAACATAAAGCGCTCCGGAAAGGCAAAGTATTCTTGCAGAAGACGGTAACCCTGGAAAGAACGAGGCGAATAATTGAGCAAGGCTTCTTCATCGGAAAAACCGATCCGGGTTATCGCATTATCTTTGACTAAATGTTGCCAGCGATAAGGTTTTTCGGTCGGCTGCATGCAAACGGCTAACGAATCACCAATCAATTGTTCATACAAGTGCATCGGCAATTCTCCATGCCCGCGTAAAAAAACGGGTAAGGAATCCAGTTTTAACTCATTGAATTTCAAACCTGCAGTGGTTTTCAGCCGGATGCGAATCGCAGCTTTTACACCGCTCAGATTATGTGAGCAGAGGTTCGCCACGGCACCAAGATTCGGCAGATATTCCGCCTCTTGAATTTGTAAAGGCCAAAGTTTGATTTCGTGCGCGGTGCGATATTCGCAGGGGGTTTGTTCGCCTTTTGACGTCTGGCTTCGTAGCGCGGTTGCTCTTTCTATCGTAAAACCTTCACTTAACGAACCTTCCGTTAAATCGGGTTGAAATTGCACGACGGCCATAGACGGAGTCGGCTCGAGATAATTCGGATATATCATTTCCAGCAAATGCTGGGTAAATCGCGGAAACTCGGCATCGAGCTTCAATTGGACGCGTGCCGCCAAAAAGGCGAATCCTTCCAATAATCGTTCGACATAAGGATCGGCGCATTCAAAGCTATCCATGCCCAAGCGCGCTGCAATCTTAGGAAACTCGACGGCAAATTCGCCGCCCATTTCCCTCAAATGGTGCAGTTCCGTGTTGTAATAACGCAATAATTTCGGATCCATGCCTTAACCGCCCATGTCGCGTAGATTAACATCGCCGGTCAATACATCGATTTCAGTTCGTAAATAAAGATGTATTGGAAGGGGCTGCGCCCAAAGATTGGCCTCAATGTCGAAACTGATAGCTTGCTGATTCATCACATCCGCCGACAATACTTTAACCGATAAACTATTGGGAAGAATTCGCGGCTCAAAGACGGTAATGGCTTGTTTAAGTTTTCTTTCTATATTGGTTAAATCCGCGCCGACCACAGAAGTACCCGCCAGATTTTGTATGCCGAAATTGATAACCGACTGAGCGACTTCCGGATAATCCGTCAAATCGGCAACGGATTCGAACGAATCGGCATTCAATAGCCAGGAAACGTCACGCAGTACAGACTGCCTCAATTTCTGCATCGATAACACTCGTTTATCTCTGGATTCAACTCGATTGTTCGGCTCATCATCCGTCAATCGATCGAGTAACGAAGGTTGGAGGCGTTCTTTTTGGGTTAGTTCGGCCATGACTTATGTGTTATCAGTGCCATCAAAACTAATTTCACGGACATCCATTAAGGCATAATCATTGTGATTAGTGCTTAACAAGCGCTGTCCCAGACCGATGAATAGCCCCTCATGCGGCTCTTGCCATTCGGTCTTGCGCGCCAGTTGAATAGCCGCATCCCGATTAGTTTCGGAGTTGACATAACGTGTCGGAATAAACCCGACCGATTCGCCGCCATTTTGCCAAGCAAAATGCACAGGCATCCAAACTAAATCGCGCAGGTCTTCCGGCAATTCTATTTGGATAGTGGTGATATGTTGAAAAGGAACCCAATAATATTGTCCATTTATAATTGTTTCAAGCATGGGACCGAGCCGGACATCAGCATCCGCCAACCAGTCAAAACGCTCGCCATCAATCGAACCGGCCGTAACCGGAGCACTGTCGAAGGCTTGATTACGTAGGTTTTGAGCGTCCTGGTATTTTTCTTGCGCAGTGAGATTAAGGGCCTGTAACAACAAGGCCATCCATTGTTGAGGCTCGCCGAAAATCAACGGTGTTTTCAAGCCCAAGAAAACTTCTTTACGCAATATTTCGCAACGAAGCGCCTCACGATAGGTTTGTACCATCGCCAGAGTTGCTGCATCCATGTCAGCCAAAACATTGAGTTGGGTCAACGCTCTTTCCCATTGACCTAAAACCGATAATAACTGAAAGAGAAAAATTCTATTCTTGACATTGGCAGGATCTTTTCTGACGGCCTGTTGAATGTCGGCCAATGCTTGCTCAAGATTGCCGTCTTTCAATGCTTGTTCACAGTTTAACATGTATCGATCCTCGGCTAGCGTAAATCCAAATACCTTTCGCACTTCAAATTTCGGTAGTGCCCGAGGAGGCACTGGGTTGTCTGATCCCTCGAAGCATAGAGTCTACATGGACGCATTCACCCATCACCTAAATTATCCAAAATAGTTAAGCATAGCTAATGGACTATGGAATTTAGGTGCTGGGCCTTTGACGGGCACCCTGGTACCAAATTTTGATCTACGATGGGTATAAATAAAATGTGGGCGGCATAAACCGCCCATTCGGAAGGATGAGTAGCTCCTTTATTTTATTCGCCTAGCTGAACTTTCAAAAAACACTACAACCACTATTCAGCTAAAACAGGGAGTCATCAGATTTTATTTTTGGTTTTATTGGTTTTTAAATCATAACCTTTAGCTTCGCCTTTTTTAACGGTGCCGCCTTCTTCGAATTGGTTATATTGCAATGTGATACCAACATAGTTGATGGAAAAGGATTCATTCGGCCTTTCACCTCCGCTGCTCATGCTATAGCTGCTGATCAGCGGTTTTTCTAAAATAATTTCCACAAACTCTTGTCCGGAAGCATCTTTTCCGCCTGTTTGAATAAAATGAAAAGTCGCTTTATCCAATGTTTTACCGCATGCCGCTTCCTGCATTAACTGAGCAGAGGCAATATCCATACTTTTTGTGCATGTGACTTCGGAAAAGGATGGGTTACTGGTATCACGGTCGGCGCCGGTTCCGCTAGAGCTGACGGCGCGCCCGGTCCCCCATTGTACTGAGTCGATGGTTATCCAACCATCATGCTTATCGACTTTGGAATCGCCTTTTAATTCGGGTTCAAATTTTAATAAAATCATTGTTTATCCTCATAATTTACAGAAATAAATAAAATTACACACTGCTGATGAATAATCTCAAAAGGATTTAACCATTTTCCAAGAGATTTTATCTACCGCTTAAATCCATTTACAATCATCAACCGCCTTTTTGTGAAGGCAATTTGGAAGTGAGTCGTAAGGAAACAGTCAAGCCCTCCAACTGATAATGCGGTCTCAAATAAAATTTGGACGCATAGTACCCCGGATTACCTTCTACTTCTTCAACGACCACCTCGGCGGCGGACAAAGGACGAATGGCTTTGTCCTCTTCCGTTGCCAATGCCGGATTAGTCAAAACATAATTACTAATCCAGCTATTAAGCCATCTTTCCATATCGTCACGCTCTTTGAACGACCCTATTTTATCCCTGACGATACATTTCAAATAATGCGCGAATCGGCAAGTTGCGAACAAATACGGTAGTCTTGCAGCTAGATTGGCATTTGCCGTTGCATCGGGGTCGTCGTATTCAGCCGGTTTATGTAGAGACTGCGCACCGATAAATGCGGCGAAATCCGAGTTTTTCTTGTGAATCAATGGCATGAACCCTGACTTAGCCAATTCCGCTTCGCGGCGGTCGCTGATCGCGATCTCAGTCGGACATTTCATATCGACGCCGCCGTCATCGGTCGGAAAGGTATGGACCGGTAAACCTTCAACCGCACCGCCGGATTCTATGCCGCGAATTCTTGAGCACCAGCCATAAAGTTTAAACGAACGGTTAATGTTGGTCGCCATCGCATAGGCCGCGTTAGACCAAGTATAATTGGCGCTGTTGGCCGCTTCGGTATCTTCTTCGAAATCGAATTCCTCAACAGGGTCGGTTTTTGCTCCATAAGGCAGACGGGACAAAAATCTCGGCATCGCCATTCCCAAATATTTGGAATCGTCGGAATCTCGTAACGATCGCCAAGCCGCATACTCGGGGGTGGAAAAGATTTTGGTCAAATCTCTAGGGTTAGCTAATTCACCCCATGAGTCCATTTGCAATGTAGTCGGCGACAAACCGGTAATAAACGGTGCATGCGATGCGGCGGAAATTTTCGCAATTTGATTCAATAATTCGACGTCGGGCGGTGAATGATCGAAATAATAATCCCCCATTAAACAGCCGAAGGGTTCGCCGCCGAATTGACCATATTCTTCTTCATACAATTTTTTGAACATGGGACTCTGATCCCAAGCCGTCCCTTTAAACTTCTTGAGCGTCTTGCCTAACTCGTTCTTTGAGATGTTCATGACCCGAATTTTAAGCATCTCGTCGGTTTCGGTATTGTTGACTAAATAATGCAGTCCTCGCCAAGTACCTTCTAGTTTTTTAAAGTCTTCATGATGCAGTATTTTGTTGATTTGTTCGGTCAATTTACTATCGATTTGCGCGATGATAGACTCGATTGAAGCTATCGCGTCATCGGATACCAACGAAGTATCCTTTAAAACAAATTCGGCAAGCGTTTGTACCGCGCTTTCAACTTCTTCTTTCGCTCGTTCGGATTTCGGTTTGAATTCCTTGGTCAATAATGCCGAAAAATCGCTGCCTTCAGCGACCTCTCCGGTCGTTACTTCTGCTTCTGTTGCCTGTTCTGCTTCAGCCATGGTTTACTCTCCTCCTTCCTCGGTTTTTGCTTCGGCTGGATCGGCCGGCTTCGGCGCTGCGGTCAGCGACTGCAATAAAGCCGGATCATTGATTACCTTCGCTATCAATTCTTCGGCGCCGCCTTTTCCGTCCATATAGGTGACCAAATTGGCCAATTGCGTTCTCGCTTCCAGCAATTTATTCAGTCCGTCTACTTTTCTTGCCACAGCCGCCGGCGAAAAATCATCCATGTTTTCGAAAGTAAGATCGACATTCAAATTGCCTTCGCCTGTCAAGGTGTTGGGCACCGTAAATGCAACCCGAGGTTTCATTGCCTTCAGTCGATCATTGAAGTTGTCCACATCGATTTCGAGCATTTTACGATCTGCGACAGGCGCCAATGGATCGGCGGGTTTTCCCGACAAATCAGCGAGTACTCCCATCACGAAAGGCAGTTGAACTTTTTTCTCTGCACCATAGAGTTCGACATCGTATTCGATTTGTACTCGCGGCGCGCGATTACGCGCGATAAACTTTTGACTGCTTTCAGCCATTTAACACCTCCTCGATAGAAATTTGTAACGAAAATTCTGAGTCCAATTTATTCATCTTCACCCTTAGACCCCATGATAATACTGGCTTGGCTGACGCCGTCCGGTGCAATATCCATGAGTGCATCCATGAAACTTTTTCCGACTAGCCGCTGCGCTCGCTCAAGAAGCAACGGCACAGGACTCGACGGTTCGTTTTTTTTATAATAGTCGCAAATCAACTTGAGCGCATTTAGGACATCTTGACTGTTATTGATGGCACCTGAGATCGATTTTTTCGTGGCTTGCGGTCTACTTGCCATCTCGTCCTGGCTTTCCGGATCGACTTGTGGGGCGTCGATGTCGTCGACCCCGCGCGACTCCAGCCAGCCCGATAACAAATGCTCGAACTCCTTCAATAAGTGCCTAAGCGCCTCAAAGTTAGGAGCATTGTTGATGCCTACTTGCTGAGTAACGAAGTCTTCCAAACTATTCAGGCTTTCGGCGCTTGCCACGATCGATGCCAAATTACTTTGTAATGCAGCAATATCGCTATCCTGAACAGCGGCTTCGATAGTCCCTAATTTCGGGGCATTATCATCTTCGGAAACCGTCATTTTCTCGGCGGCAATCATGAAATCGCGAAAACAAAAACGGCCTAATGCTTTCGACTCGACTAAAGAAACAAGCTGCAAAGGACGCAACATCGTTTCATGATCGCATAAAGCCATCAAAATATTGACGCGCTCAGTAGGGTCGTTGTCGTCATCGGGGTCGAGCCGAGGATACACAGCGTCCCAGTGCTTTGCGATCAATGTGTCGATTAACTTTAATCCTTCGCTAAGACCGGTAAGTCCTTCGAGTGCAATCAAGGTGCGCAAGTAATAAACCAGAACTCTTAAATCGCGCGTCCGGTCTAGCAAGGCTTCAGCGGATTTTTTAATTTCCTTCCAGTCCGGCGGTTCGGCTTCTTGAATAGTGTCGCCGATTTCCTGTTCCGGCTTGCCGATTATGTCTTGCTCCAACGCGATAAAAGCGGGGTCGTATTCCAGATCGTCGCCGCAAACATTATCAGGATCGATGTCCTGTAAATATTTTTCGATATCGATACTCAATGCACTCACTCCTTAAACGACAATTTTATTAAAATTTTATTTTTCAACCGAATTGCCGTTGGTACTGACGACAATTACACTGACATTGTCTCTAGCGCCTCTATCAAGAGCGAGGTCGAGCAATGCCTTAGCACTCGTCTTCAAACTTTGTTTAAGTAGTATAGACTCAATTTCATTAAAGCTTAGCTCTTTATCTAAACCGTCGCTACTTAACAAAAACAAATCACCGAGGCGCACGTCGGAGTAGCCGCAATCCAGCTCCAATTCGTCATCGGCTCCCACGGCACGAGTGATAACATTCGATTGTTTGACCGTCCAACCTGCCGAAGAAACCGATTGTTCCGGTGCAATCTCATTTTCAGCACAATGATCACGGGTCAGTTGCTCCAATTTGTTGTCCCTTAGCCGATATAAGCGACTGTCTCCCGCCCATAAAAAAGCGCAACGATTTGAATTACCGATCAAGACCAGGACGGTGCTGCCAACAATCGAATCGTTATAGCTGTTACTGGAAAGCTCCCGTAATTCCTTGTTGACATTAACGATACAGGCGGAAACATCTTTACAATATGCTTCTAAGTCAGAACGCGGCGATACTTTATTCAATCTATCGACAATCAATTGGCTAGCCACATCTCCCGCTTGATGTCCGCCCATTCCGTCGGCAACCGCCCAAAGACCTGCTTCAGGCCTGTCGAGTATCGAATCTTCATTGAATTTACGGCGTTTACCGGTATCGGTGAGAGCCCAAGATTGCCAATGCCCTTCACGTTGGTCCGGTAAGATTTCAGTCGTCATATAGAACGGCAGGGTATCATGCTCATTTTCAATATTCTGAGTCTTCTCGATAAAAGTCTCAGGCGTATTGGCCGAATGGTGTAATTTATCGAGGTTTTCCGGAACCGTACCTTTTTCAATATCCCATCCTCTTTCCGTAATAAGCCCATTTAGAAATCCGGAGAATGCAGCGATCGGCGGTAAACCTTCGCAAGCCAACAATGACGGAGTCTGATCCTCGGAGCCGCCGGTAGACCATAGTGTAAAGCCCGGAACAAAGCGGTTCATTAACGATGAACTCAATCCGACAAAAGCATCGGCAATCGATTCAGGACGAGCCATCGACAGATAAAATGCTTTTTTTCCGGCATTTCTGCGCATATCCCGAACATTGCTTGAAACCTCGGAAGCCCCTAACGGTGCGGCGGGAATATTTTTGATCAATCGATCGAATACTTCAGGATCGAGCCCGTCTTCCAGGCCGCTCAATGCCGCTTCTTCGAGATGCTCAAACCACTGTTCGGCCGAAGACATCAAATAAGCCAAGCAATTGCCGCTGTCGATGCTCGCCGCCACCGTCAACGGAAAATATCGTCCTACCTTATCGACGCTGGGCATTAATATTCCGGCCCAGGCGGAATATCCGCAAACTCCGGGGCTCAACGCAAAACGCCAAATCGGGCTACTTAAATAGCTGTTCAACCATGCGTCCCCCAATTCTTCCTTGCTGGCGGCAATCGAGCTTTGCAGCCAACTATCCCAAGGATTCAGAAAGTCGCGCGGCAAACGTCGGGTAACAAAGTCGCCCAATATCGGCAGTTTGCCGTAAAACCCGGGTTCCGAATGAGGCAAAGTCATTACAAGCTCGTTGGAAATTGAAAATTTTGCAGTTCTTTGAGCGCAAAAGGATTATCGACGCTGGTCGCGCTCAATTCATAACGCGCTTCCAAGTTGTCGATTGCAAATGTCAGCATGAACCTGTCTTGCGCGGTAATTTGAATTCGGGCTTTATCAAGCAGCTTAAACCATGCCCAAGCGCCCTCCTCGGAACGGCTGACTTGACGGCCGTCTAAGGTATCGAAACCGTAACGCACAGAACCGCTTCCGTCCGTTCCAGGCCACTGCAGTTGAGTACTTCGCGCCGGACCATGCCGGTAATCCAATTGCTGACCTTCCAAATTCAGCCAAAACCGTGAAGCTTTGGCATCGAGCGATACCGGTCTCAGGTTGAATCGAACCGAGGGTAATTGACTACCGCCTTGAAAAAATACTTCACGGATTTTTGCCGCATACTGAAACTGCATCAGCACCGATCGCGAAATACCGATCGATTGATTATTTTGAGTGATCAATCGCCAGGTTCGGCCGCTGGTATCGACAAACGGTTTGAGATTGGCATTGAAAAACTGATCCAGGATACCGTTCGGTGCAAAAAACCGGCTAAAATCTTGCAATGTAATTTCTCGACTGGCGCGTCTGGACAGCGGATAACGGCCTTCGAGTCCCGATTTATAGAGCGGCATGACCTCGCTCTGCCAAAGCTTATTGAGCTGCGCCTTGCTCGACCCCATGATCAGATTCAAATTGCCGCTGGAAAGCTTCTCGGTCATGCTTTTCAAGGGTTCGGGCAAACGCGCCGATTCCATTTTCATGCGCGACATCACATCGCCTCCGCCGCCCCCTTCGCTGCGCTGTGCGGCGATCCTTATCGCCGCCCCGCCGCTATCTGAAGTACTGCCCAAATCGATCATGAAGCCATACAACTGACCGAGCAGATTGATGGTCTGGTCGAATGGCGCACCGGCGCCGCCGACGCTTCTGACTAATGAGGCTAGCGGTTGAAAATGGCGCTCGACGACGGTGCCCGGCGGATCGGTCGGCGCTTGCACGACACCTTCGGCTTGTGCGGCTTGCAACAGTTTTTGCGTTCGCGAATCGACCGTCTTTTCCGCGCCTTCCTTGACTGCCGCCAAAGCATCCAAAGGACTCGGCGGTTTGCGTGTTAAGGAGGTCTGCTTGTCGATAGTCTCCAGTAATAGCCGAATCGGCGAGTTGGGTGCCGAGGCGAATTCGAGTAATTCGATCGACTGCTGAATATTACCGACGCTTCGGATTTTTAGATTGCCCAGCATATTGCTCCAATACTGAATGAAATCCTTGTCGTAATAGGTCTGAACGTCTTGCTGCAAGCGTTCGGGATCGGGCGCGCGGGCTCTACCGACATCGCCCAACACCCAATTATCCTCGACTGTCTCTTTCGCCAAAGCTTGGTTTTGTTTTAGAAATACTTGATAAAAACCGTCGTGCGTGAACAAATAAGGGATGGTTTGCTGTTCGAATTTTCCGGACGCGACCGTAAAAACCCGAGACGCATTCGGCCCTAGCGCATCCGACAAACGAAGATCGCGGCTGCCATCCTGCATCGCCTCGCTCTTGATGCGCATATAGACTTGCTGCGCAACAGGAATGCGATTTAACACTTGCCGCGTTGCGGCGACTAAACGCTGGTCGAGCGGCTGGGGCTCTATTTTTAGCTTGAGCAAATTATCGAGATGACCGAGCAAGCCGACTTGAACATCGTCGGTATAATTTTTTTTCCAATCGATAGCAACCCAAGGCCGCACCAAGCCGGGCTCGAGCCGTTTGGGCTCGCCGAACATCAAATAGACTTTTAAGAGTTCATAGAGAATTTCGGGGTTATTCGCCTCTTCGCCTCGGATACGTTGTTCTAGCCTTGTCTTGATCAATGGTAAAAATTGCTTCAATAAAACTTGGTCATAGGTATCGTTAATGACCGGTTGCACTTTGTTGCCTTGAAACAAGCCGAAACGCATCGACAAGGGCTTTTCGTCGCCATAAACTCGTTGAATGTCTTGCATCGCATTCATGCGTTTCAATAAGTCGGCAAAGTCCGATCGATTCGGATAATTCGCCGCGGTTTGTTCGTATTGTTCAATTTTTTGACTCAGATCGTTCAATGCCGACTGATTTTGAGTAAAACTAAAAGTCCATAAGGCCGCCATTAATAGTGTCACAGCCAGTGCCGAACCGTATGCAACCTGACGCAGCAAGGCATAACGACGCTCTACGCGCTTGTTCAAACCGACGATCAGGGCTTCGTCGAAAATGACCTCCTTCAGCAAACGGGTAATGAAAAAACTCTTTCCCTTGCCGCTGAACATCGGCACCGAAAAACGATCGAGTCTGAAAGTACTCGCCAAAATCCCCATCAGACGGTCGATCGGCGTGCCTTCTTGCGTTCCGCTGGTAAAATAAACGCCTCTGAGATAAGGGGCTTGTTGATATCGGTTCGCGCCGTAACACTCCTTAAGAAATTCCAACAAACTCTCTTTCAGCAAGGCCATGCGTTGAGGAAAGCCGAAAATCGAATGACGGCGCTGCAAATCACGCTCTTCTTGAAGTCTTTTCGGCAAACGCGCATTCAAACGATCCAACAAGCCGTCGAAATCGTCGCCGACCCGACCAACAACATCGATAGGGTGATCTTGATCTTCTTCAGGAAAAGTAACACCCCAAACTTGGGTTCTTTCTTCTTTGCCTAGATCGGCAAAGAAGTCGTTGAAACCTGCAACCAGATCGCATTTGGTAAACAGCATATAGATCGGAAAGCGAATGCCGAAATGTTCGTGCAGCTCCTGAATACGCTGCCGAATCGCTTGCGCATGTTGAATTCGCTCCTCCTCGGTCTGCTTGATCAAATCGGACAGGCTCATCGTGATCAGCACGCCGTTGACCGGCCTGCGCGGCCGATGTCTTTTCAGCAAATTCAAAAAACCGAGCCATGCCGCCTTATCGACCGCCTCATGGCTGTCTTGCGTCGTATAGCGCCCGGCGGTATCCAACAGCACCGCTTGATCGGTAAACCACCAATCGCAATTTCGGGTCCCGCCGACGCCTTTGACCGCGTTTTTGCCGAATTTGTCGGCCAGCGGAAATTCCAGTCCCGAATTGATCAATGCGGTGGTTTTTCCGGAACCCGGCGGCCCGATGATGATATACCAGGGTAATTCATAGAGATACTGACGTCCCTGGCCCGACTGGGTTTTGATTTGTTTTAGCGTGCGTAGCGCATCGTCGAAATGCTTGCCGAGTTCGCCGATTTCCTCTTCGCTGTCTTGCTCGACTTGACTGGGCCCGCTCGTTCCGTGCGCTCCATCGCCCCCGACCAGTTCATTGACCATTTGCGTATTGGCGCGATTGGCTTTGACCTGAATGCGTAGATTATTCAATCCCCAGAGCAAGACGATCACTAGAATCGTAATTAGCCTGGAAACTTCGGACTCAAGGGGGACACTTCCTGCTATCGCAATGAGCGGCCCGAAAAACCAAATTAACAGGCCGACGGCAATAATGCCGATCAGTTGAATGACCCATTTATTTTTGAAGAAACCGATGATTTTTTTCACGTTTGTCCTTTTAATCCTGAAAAAATGATTTCGACACGACGGTTCATCGCTTTATGTTCGGCGCTGTCATTCGGCACCAGCGGCTGCGTTTCCGCACGCCCTTCGGATGTAATGGTCGCAGCGATTCCCGGCTTGCTGTTGAGCATATCGGCAACCGACTGCGCGCGTGCTCTCGATAAATCCCAATTGGATGGAAATCTCGCCGAAAAAATCGGATCGCTGTCGGTATGACCGACAACTAGAATACTGCCGGTAACTTTGGTAAGCGCTTCGCCGATTCTATTCATTAACGGATAATATTTCGCGGTTATCGAGTCCCTACCGGAAGCGAAGAACCCCTTGCCCATAATGCGTAACACGATTTTGTCGTTCTTGCGATCCAACACGACTTCGCCGCGCGCAATTTCCGGCGCAAGAAAACCGCTGATATCGTCATACAATGAATAAGCGGGAGGCGCATCGGGCGGTTTAGGCGTTTCGGGCAACGGTTGGGCGACTGCGACTTGTAGCGGCTCAAGGCCGTCCTTGATCGCATAGAGTTTTGCCAGCAATGGATTGGACGCGGCATTGATTAAATAGAGATAGCCGAGATAGGCCAGCATTAGAACCATACCGACCACCGCGCCGATGACCCATAGCGGAACCAAGCGGGTCAACACATTACGTTTGTCTTTGATGCCCTGCCATTGTATCGACAGTTCCTTTTCTATATCGCCGCGCTGCCGCTGTATGATTTGATACAGATTTTCCCGAACTTCTTCAAGCCGGGTCATGCCGTGTTCCTGAATGCGGTATTTCCCTTCGAAGCCGAGACAAAGGCAAAAATACAATAATTCCAACAAATGCAGATGCGTGCCGGGCTGCTGCATAATGTTTTTCAAAATTTGGAAAAACTTTTCTCCGCCCCAAGCTTCCTTATGAAAAGTAATCAACAGACTGTGCGTGCTCCATATACTGTTACAGCCCCAAGGCGTATTTAGCACCGTTTCGTCGAGTAAGGTACAAAGACAATAACGCGCGGCCTGTACTTGATCGGGCGGGATGCCACGTCCTAACGCTTTTGTTTCGAATCGCTTGACTTCGTTGATCACATTATCTCTCAGACCAGCAATGTCTGGATGCGATGCGGTATTGCGTAATTGCGCGACTAAAGATAACAAAGACAACGCGCTAGCAGTCAACGGGTTATCTTTCGAATATACGATTCGTTCGTGTAGGCCTTCAGGAGGCATTGGCGCTTTATCGGGTGCATGCGCCGGCATCGGCTCCTGAGGTTTGGGCTTTCTTCCGCCCGGCGTAGGCCTGAGGATGGTTTTGTCGTCATCGATGTAATTACCGAATGGGTCGTCTTGATTCACTGTCGTTAACCGTTTTTGATTGCCCAAAATTCAAGTTCAAGCCCTGGAAACTCACCGGCGATATGGATCGCAAAACCGCCCGACTGAGCCATTTGCTTCCATAGCTCGCTTTGTTTGTTGAGCTCGAAATAAGCGAAACCCGCATGATAAGGAATTTGCCGTGGCGCGACCGGCAGTGCATGAATCGAAATACCGGGCAAGGCCGAACGCACCAATTGCTGAATCTGTTCGACCGGACCGATTTTGACCTGCGTCGGAAAACTGCTGCGCAATTGTTCCTTAGACACTTGCGCATTGGCGGCCAGCACGAATACCGCATCCTTGAGCAAATTCGGGTCCGGCACCTTCGCGCCGCGAATGCCGTACTTCGGAGCTGTCAAAGGAATCGGAATCGCGTTTTGCTCCAATACCGCACTCAATAATTGCCGCAACTCCTCCATGACTTGCATGAAGGTCGCTTGTAAATCGTCGTGCCTATAAACCGGAAAACTCACCGGTCTTTTATTAGGCCTGCAAAATGTCGATAACTCGCCGGCCAATTGCACCGCAATTCGGTAAAAACTTTCCGGATGCAATGCGGGAATGGATTGCAAATGTTCGAATAGCGGCTCGACACGATTAACCATTTGCAACAGCATGTAATCGGAAATTTCGGCAACTCCGCCCCTGCCCGCTTCGGAAGCCCGTCCGCCGAGAGCTTCTCCGCGCGTATGTAATAAGCCGAATAATTCTTTGATAAACCCGCTCAAGACAGGCATAGCGTTGCAATCGAGCGAAGGCGGAATAAAACCCTGATCGAGAATCACGTTTTTATCGGCCCTCGACTCGATGACTCTTGCCACCCCGATACAAACATGACCGGAACGCTCTTGTCGCTCCAATAAAAGTCTAGTATGAAGTTTGCCGACCAAGATCGCAGAGGTCGTATTCGATCCGGTATTATGGTCGCGAACTTCGCTTTCGAAGGCATGATAGCGCGCCAGATTATGACGGTTCTCGTCGGTATCGATTTCAATCGTACCCGGTTGGCGGACCGGTAGCGATAGATAAACGATATTATTCTGCACGTCGCTTGGAATATCGACCGGCAAAGGCAAGTCGTCGTCTTCGGGTAAATTAAACGGCGTTCCGTCCGGAAAGATCCCGCTACATTCGGCCAATGCAAATTTGCCCATGGCAAGCTGCCGCTGGTCTATAACAATCTTTTTGACTCCCCAATCATAAGGCGTAAGGTTGCCGCATCGTTCCTTGACGAGAGTTTCGATATACCGGTCGTGTTGTTGAAAATGTTGGGGCCGCAAAAACATGCCTTCCGACCAAACCGTCCTGTTATTTTCCGCCATTGTTCTTGTAACCTTTTACCCTGTGATATGAATTTTCGAACTAACCTTAGGTTTAATATTATTAAGGATTTCGTGATAATTAACGTCCTGGAACTATGAGTCTTGTTGAGGGTTCGGTAACTCGCTTGGCAGGACGCCGTGAACCCAGCACCTAAATTATCGAAGGTAGTTAGCCATAGCCAACGAGCCATGGAATTTAGTTGCTGGGTGAATATACGTCCGTGTAGGCTTGACGGCGGCCTTATCTGCCGCCGAAATCCTCGCCAAGCATGCTCCACACCCTTTTTACCCTCAAATTGGGAGTTTCTGTTGAAAAACGGCTTTCTCAAACCTCCAATCATCATAGTCCAAATTTTTTATTTTTGTTCCGCGCTGTCGTTAGCGCTTTCATTTGTTCTTCATAAGCCTCTACGAAGGCATCGCCGAAAAAATTCTCAACGGCTTCTTCGGACTCAATGCGATAAGTTTCCTGATAACTGTCCCAACACTTGGCTTTTTTTTGTAACACGATGCCTTGCTCGAATTGTTTTTCGATCGTTTTCGGGTCGAATCTTTTCAATAAGTCGGTCAATGAGGCTTGAATCCCTGCTTGCATCGCGAGCTGATGATTCATGATGTCATTGAAGCCTTGCTCGATCGATTCGACCGATTCGAGAAAACCGCCCTCTTTGTTTTGAATCAATTGCTTCAAAACATCATCAGTCGAAACGGCGAACTTCAACGGATTATTGTCGGCCGCTCTTATTACAGTCACATTGACACGGAATAAGCTCTTGAATTCTGCTCGGCTTCGTAAGACCGACACGGTACCGGCAACCAATTGCCGAAACATTCTGCCAACTCTTTGCATCGCCTCCGATTGATTCTTAGTTGCGCATTCGTTTTGATCAAGTCCGGCACCTTGCAAAAAAGCATTAAATAGGCCGTCATCTGAAATACTCTGTACGGGTTGTGCGGGCGGCGTTTCAGGGGAAGAATCTGACGAGTCAACTAGAATGCTGTTTAATTTTGAAGTTTGCGTACTATTAGGGTAGGCGACCGGCGATGGAAAAGGTTCTGAAGCCGATGGCTCAGGATCGGCTAGAGACGATTTCGGAGCGAAATCGTCGTTGTTAAGCAAATCCGTACCCGATGATCTTGAATCGTCCTCTATCTGTCCGTTACTGGAGGGCGAACCGGAGTCGGCGAAAAGATCCTCGAAACTCAAGTTTTCAGGAATTTCCTCAAAAGGTTTCGTTGCTGCTTCTACCTGAGGAGCGATAAAGCTGTCGAAAAGCGGTGAAGCATGATCTTGCAAGTGACTTTCAAATTCGGGCGTTTCGTTTTCTTTGGCGTCGATCAATTCTTCATGCCGTGGAAAGGGTGAACCGCTATCGCCCATCAGTCGATTGGCTTCCCTATCGATCGGCGTTGAAAACAACTCTTCGGGTTCTGTCGATTTTGACGGCGAATCGGCAAAAATATCCGGAAAAGGAAAATCATCCTGGCTAGTTTCTTCAGTAATAATGGCTTCTATTTCATATTCGCCGACTTTTAAAAGGGTACCGTTATGAAGAGGTGTCGAATCGTTATGCAGCGGGTTAACTTCATTATCGATTAATACGCCAGCCAGACTTGAATCGGTCAGATAATATGTGCCGTTTTCGTACTTGATCGATGCATGATGTCGAGATACAAATTTATCAGGATCAGGTAAAACCAGCGTATTATCATCGGAACGGCCTATCGTGCCTTCGTCGTTTGGAAAGGCTGCTAGTTTAGGTTCGGACAAAGGCTTGCCTTTGTACATTGTGATCTTAAGAGATAAAGCCATTTCAACTACTCGATGAGAAATACAAAATCGTTATTTTCAAACAAATTTCAGGCTAAGTTCGCGTTAATTAGGTGACATTAAACTACGCCTATCTCTAAACTTGAAGACTGTCGGGTACGCTGTGCATACCACAGCGGAACCAACCGTTTAGAAATATGCACAAAATAACTTCTACAAGTAGTAGGCTTTGCGACGGTTTGGTGGCTCGCTTGACAGGACGCCGTGAACCCAGCACCTAAATTATCGAAGGTAGTTAGCCATAGCCAACGAGCCATGGAATTTAGGTACTGGGTGAATACGCCCATCTAGGCTTGACGGCGGCTTTCCCTGCCGCCGACACCTGTCAATCGAGCCACCAAACCACCTTTCAACAGTTGTCGAAGTTATTTCATGCTCGTTCCTTAGTTGAACGTGCCCGCATGTTGCCTTGCGCCGACATTAGGTACGCGCAGCGTACCCTACAATCCACTTTGGATTGATAAGTACACTTCCGATGCGGTGGATGTTCTCAACTATTACCGCATACATAGCCAAATTTAAACAGGAAAATTTAGTTCTACTCACGTCTTAATAAAAATACGTTCGATCTTAATTCAATTAATTCTAGTCTCTGTCCGATGGTTCTTCAAATACGCATTAACTTTGGATTTACCGAATTCTATACCGTAGATCAACATTCGGCACCGGAGTGCTAGCAATTCCCAGTTTGAGAAATTTCTCCGTGTTCAGGGTGCGGGGTATGTCTGTCGAGGAACGCCGTAAACCCATCCATGGGGGCTTGGCGGCGGCTAAACGCCAAGGATGGCGTGAATGCAGATTTTGCATTACGCCGGGATGGCGTGTATTAGGGCAATGCAGGAGCAATTGCCGAGGAGCAAAAATCTGCCCCTGCTGCCGACATCGTCGCCAAGCACACTCCGCACCCTTTTTTATTCTCAAATTGGGAATTGCTGCCGGGGTACTCGACAAAGGACGCCGTGAACCCAGCACCTAAATTATGCAAGATAGTTACCATAGCCAAAAGGCTATGGAATTTAGGTGCTGGGTGAATACATCCATGTAGGCTTTATGTCAGCTCCATGCTGGCAAAGCCTTTGCCAGGCACCCCGGTGCCTCCTTAGGCACTGCCGAAATTTGAAGTGTGAAAAGTATAATCAAATCAAATTCATCAATGCTTTATTCAAGGTTAAATAAGGCATCAAGCTGTTTGTCGCACTTCTCGAAACTTCTTGAAAAACGCGTTGATAACGGATGAGCTTCTGCTTATTAGATGAGCCTGCAAAATAAGCTTTACAATCGTATGCATCCGAGGCCAAAAGAGATTGCACGAGCCTTCCTTGAGTTTGTTTGATTTCAGCCTTGAGATTGTTAAAAACCTTGCGCTCCCAATGATTTTGCACCGTTATAACCGTCAGTTGATCCAACAACTTGTCCAAGTCCAAAAATTTCGCAACATCGATAAACGTCTTGCGTACTGTACTGAAGGAATGCCCGGATTCAGTAGACAATAGCGCAATTTGTGGAAAGTCGTTTAATGAATTGATGAATGCGATGCGCTTTGCCAGCTTGACGGGTATACCATTAACCGCTTCATTCTCTGAATCGGGCGAAATAAACTCATTGGCGAAAGCCGTTAAACAAGAGCGATAATTTTCCAGCGTAAGAGAATCAGGACGCACAACCAGTTCGTTCATCAATACCCATTGGCTGAATTCGGCCAAGACATTTTCCAGTTGCAATAGCAGACCGTACTGTTGTTCGGCAGGAATGAGATTATCCAAACTAAAAACTTCACGGCGAAAATCCTCGGCTTCCAGTACTTGATCGAAGGTCAAATAAACGGTAATGCTGTCGATGATACTGCCGCCATTGTCATTATGCCAATTCAAAAAACTGCACCCTGCTTGATTGATAATCGTATTACTGATTACGGTCGCCTTAATTGCCGGCGCGAGAGGATGACTGGTTAAATGCTCGGCAAAGTTCTGCCGTATCGGATCTGGAAAGTAGCTTTGCAAATAAATATCGTAATCGGAAACCGATATCAATTCGCTTCTATCCATGATGTCTTGCGTCAGTTGAATCTTACAGGCGGCCATCAGCACGGCAAATTCAGGTCGTGTAATGATTTGACCGGATCTCCCCATCACTGCTTTGTAAGATGGAAAAGACTCGACGGAACGGTCGAGTACACCGGCACTTTCCAATCGTTCTGAAAGCAACAAGTACTGTTCGGCATTCCCTTTTACACGTAATTGTTCGAGCGACAAACATAAACTTTGTTTGTAATTATTGGTTAATACTGCAGCGCATACTTCGTCGGTCAAGGATTCGAAAGTTTGCCGATAATCCTTCAAGCCTTGTTTTTTCTGAAGCCCGGTCAATAATATTTTGAGGTTGACTTCATGATCGGAACAATCGACCCCACCCGAGTTATGAACCGCATCAGTATCGATACGCCCTCCGCCAAGCGCGAACTCAATTCTGGCCTTTTGAGTGAAACCGAGATTAGCGCCTTCGCCGACAACCGCCGCACGCAATTGCAACGCATCGACACGTACATCGTCGTTGCTTCGGTCGCCTACATCTTCATGTTTTTCGTTAGTTGCTTTCACATAGGTACCGATACCGCCAAACCATAGTAATTCAACCGGCGCAGTCAATAATAAGCGAATCAAGGTCGAGCCATCCAAGCTTTTATAACGTATACCCAACCATTTGCGCAATTGCGGAGAAACTACAATGTCCTTCGCATGCCGCGAATAAACTCCACCTCCCTCGGAAATCAGGCTTCGGTCATAATCGTCCCAACTCGACCCCGGCAATTCAAACAAACGCTTACGCTCTAAATACGATTTTTCAAGATCGGCCGGTGCGGGATCGATAAAGATATGACGACCGCTAATTGCGGCAAGCAAGTGCGTGCTATTCGATAACAACATGCCGTTTCCGAACACGTCGCCGTCCATGCTGCCGATACCGACGACTGTAAAAGGCTCGCTTTGGATGTCCTTGCCGAGTTCGCGAAAATGCCGTTTAACGCACTCCCAAGCCCCACGGGCGGTAATTCCTAGCGCTTTGTGGTTGTAGCCATTTGAGCCGCCGCTCGCAAAGGCATCGCCGAGCCAAAAATGATATTGAGCTGAAACCGAATTCGCCAAATCCGAAAATTGAGCCGTTCCTTTGTCGGCGGCGACGACCAAATAAGGATCATGATCGTCGTAGCTCACGATACCTGGCAAACGCACGACCCGATCTTCGACATAATTGTCGGTCAAATCGAGCAAGCCCTGAATCAACTTGACATAAGCCTTCCGGCCCACTTCCTTGAAATCGGGGTCTGTAACCGGCGTTTTAACGATAAATCCACCTTTCGCGCCTTTCGGAATGATCAGTGCGTTTTTGCTCATCTGAGTTTGCATCAGATCCAATATTTCGGTTCTGAAATCGTCCGGTCGGTCCGACCAACGAATGCCGCCCCGAGAAATCTTACCGCCCCGCAAATGTATTCCTTCCATATCGACCGCATGCACATAAATTTCATTTTGAGGCTTTGGAGGGGGCATGTCGATGATGCCGAGGCTGTTGATCTTAAATGCGATAAAAAAATCGTCCCGCTTTTGCCTAACATGAAAATTACAACGCATCGTTGCATCAATTAAATTAAACAGCGTACGCAAAATTTTGTCGTGATTGATATCGGTAACGCCGCTAAGATTCTCTAGCAATTTAAGACGTAACGGAAACAACAACTGTTCCTCGCGTTGCATCGGCTCCCCTAAATTAGGGTCGGGCCTAAAACGGGCCTCGAAATACTCAAACAAGGCGAAGGCGGTACTAGAATTAGCGAGTAATGCCTGGTTGAAACTGCTAGTCGTCGTCGGGTAGCCCAATTGCAGATAATAATTGCGATACGCACGCAGCACATCGATCTGCTGCCAAGTCATACCTGCCAATACCAGCAAGCTATTCAACTGATCGTTTTCAGCTTTTCCGTTAAATACCGCACCGATACCGGATAATAAGCGAGATTTTAACTCGGTAAAACTGTCGTGTTGAGACTTCGCAGCGGAAATCGTAAAACTTTTAATGAAAACCGGACTGCCGGACACTGTCAATGGAAATTGAACCTGATCCAAGACTCGCAAATTAAAGTTTTCGAGAATTGGAATATATTCATCCAAATAGCGTTCTTGCCGGCTGCAAAAATGCAAACGATAATGCCGAATCTGGCCGTACGGGCGCAACAAGCCGATCGTCATCGGATCATCATTCAACAACGATTCGATTAAGCCAATGTCCTTGATGGCATGGCGCGGAGGCATCAAGGCTTGATATCCGGGCGGAAAAACCGTACGGTATTTTTGCCATAATTTACAGGCTTTGTATTTACCGTAGGCGCGCTCCAGAGTTCGACACAACGACGTAGACCAGGGCCTGATCTGTTTGTTGAGATCTCTATCTAATTGATCGACATCGATCGTAATTGTTTCGGAAGTCGGCCTCAGCAAAAAATGCAGCCCCAAATAAGGACCGCTAAGCACAATTTTCCGGACTAATTCGGCGCTGCTATCGAGACTTGACGACAAGCGCCCTAACAATACGGATTCAATTTCTTCGCTATACAAATGAACTGGGGCAATAATCAGCGCGGACAACGACTCCAACCCGAAGCCACCGAGCACCACTAACTTGATGCCTTCCGGACGATACAGGTAACGCCTGAGCGATTGAATCAATAAATCGAGTTGGGGTATCTCGAGCAAAAATAAATCGACTTTCGGAAATAAATTGAATATCTCTTTGAGCTGCAGATATTCATAACTGTTTTCAGGGGTTTTATGATGCGCTAATGTTTGTTCGATTTTACGCTGTAAAAACGGGATATTGCTACATGCTCCCCCCATTTCGGTCTCGTCAAAAACGCCGAAAAAACCATATTCGCAAAAACCGCCTCCATCTGGCAACGAATGCTTGAACCCTATGTAAATTAAGGGTTGGTCGTGAATCAATGGGCTTCGTATCGGTAAGTATTGGATGATCAAAGGATAATCGCGCGCCAAAACAGCCTGCATCACTCGGAGAAAGTTCGATAGTGCAGTGGGATTATTGTCGTGACAAAACTCTGAACCCAAGGCTTTAAGCGAAGTGAACGCGTCTTGATCGTCAACCGACAGTCGATGACTCTTAAAAGGAATAAAAGCCTTTTGCTCAAGCCAATCGATCAAAGCGCTAAATTGAGAAAACTCGGAAATATCATTGAGGCCAAGCAAGCTCTCTTTCAAGGCTATGCGGTCTCGATCAAGGACTTCGGCCCATTCGATAATTGCCGTTATCCTTTCGAAAAAAGCATTTTTTATACCTGGATCAACCGCTTCTAGACGCAATACAATCAACAGTTGCTTGGTTCCGGATAAACCGTTACTTTCTAATCCGGTTATCATTTCTCCCTGACGCTTAACAGTCAAAACGGGATGTGCCAATAATTGAAACGGAAGTTGTTGATCGCTTTGTAACGCCAATAATGAATCGACAACATGCGTTAAATTACGACAGACAATTACGATAAATTGTTGAGGATCATTCGGTATCCTTAGTTCTTTGACGTTATGCGTTTCGATATTGTCAGTAAAAAGCTCAAATATCCTGACAATCAGCGATGACGATATATTAGGCGGCAATGAAACAAAATAGCTGTCCGGAAACAACAGCATTTCCGCCAATTTGATTAAAAACCGTCGGTTTTGATTGTCGCCTTGTCCTTCTAGGATATGTTGTACCGCCTTTAATTTCCGACGCTGACGCGATGCCTTTAGAGCAAGATTACCGGCTCTCAGATATACTTTCACGAACTACTCCTTGACTGGTTTCTGTTATTAAACGTCACGGCTAAGAGTCGCGCATGGAATAAATGTATCAAGACTTACTCCCTTTTGATTGAAAAACCGTCTAAAAATATAAGGTATGGAATGCGTCTATCGAGGACCGCCGTGAACCCAGCACCTAAATTATCTCAGATAGTTAACCATAGCCAATGGACTATGGAATTTAGGTGCTGGGTAAACCCATCTATGGAGGCTTGACGGCAGCTATCGAGCGCCAGGGATGGCGTGAATGCAGATTTTGCAGGAGCAAAAATCTGCCCTGCTGCCGACATCCTCGCTAGCCACACCCCATACCTTCATAAATTTAACTAATTTTTGAGTATAAAGGGAGTAGAAAACCATTCCTTTCTAAGAGGGGGTCGGGGAATCACTTGAGACTATTATTTCATGCACAGTTATTACTCTACCACGCGAAAAATGTAGCGCATGAAGATTTGAGATAAAGATTGGCTATTTAGCAAGGAGATTGCTCATCAAACATAGATTTGATCAACAATTTGGGACGATAATTATCGTAGGCTTTTTTTAATTTCTAAAACGTTGGCTTCTTCCATTCGCGTATAAGTGACCGAGTCCATCAGTGTCTTAATAAAATAAATACCCATTCCGTTTTCCTTCGGATTATCGAAATCCGGAATCGGCACTGACTCGATATCAAAGCCTTGTCCATGGTCGAAAACTTTAATATCGAGTTCGTCTTCCTGTATGTGAATCGTAATTCTGACACAGTCCTTCGGCCCTTTATATTTAGAATGTTTAATTGCGTTTGTTGTCGCTTCGGTTAACACAAGGTTCAATTGATAAGCCAACGCATCTCGATCACCGGAATAATGATCCAGCTCTCTACCGATCCGCTCCCCGATGCTGCCGATCAAATCCAGGTATTTGGTTTGTGTCGGAATAATTACATCAACCTGAATATCCGCACTTTGCATAAAAGCCTCTAAGATTCACTGGTGGTCGCTTCGTCCAAATCATTATAAATTTCGAATACCCGATTCAGTCGGGTCAATTCAAACATAGACAACACTTGCGGCTGGAGGTTCGACAAAGCTAATTTACCCGATTTTGCAGTCGCATGTTTAAATCCCGCCAGCAACGCACCCAACCCCGAACTATCGATAAACTTGACCTGTTGTAATTGCACGACGATATTAGGTTCGCCTTCTTCTATCATATCGATAATAAATGCTTTTAAATCACTCGAATTGTGAGCATCGATCCGTTCTTCATTGATGTGAAGGACATTGAAACCGTCTAATTGTTGCTGCGTTAAATTCATATCTTTTATATTCGTTAATCAAAAATAGTCGAAATTAGCCGATTGTAGTAGTTATACTCATCGTAGATCAAAATTCCGCATCGGGGCAGCAATTCTCAGTTTAAGAAATTTTGCCGAATTCAGGGTGCGGAGCCTGTTAAGCGCGAGTGACCGCCCCTTCAACAAAGCGCATAGTTCTACTCCCTTTATACTCAAAAAATGGCTAACTTTATGAAGGTATGGGGTGTGGCTAGCGAGGATGTCGGCAGCAGGGCTGATTTTTGCTCCTGCAAAATCTGCATTCACGCCATCCCTGGCGCTCGATAGCTGCCGTCAAGCCTCCATAGATGGGTTTACCCAGCACCTAAATTCCATAGTCCATTGGCTATGGTTAACTATCTGAGATAATTTAGGTGCTGGGTGAACGGCGGTCCTCGATAAACACATCCCTTACCTTTTATTCTTAGACGGTTCTTTGATCAAATGGGAGTAGGAAGTTATATATGACGACATCGTAATCTGAAGCACTTTGCAAATCAAGAGACTCAATTCACTTCGGCAATCACATTGAACAAGAATATCGACACGATTCCTTTTAAACAAGCACTTTGGTATTGGTTTAAACTCGGCTTCATCAGTTTCGGCGGTCCGGCCGGCCAAATCAGCATGATGCATCAAGAGTTGGTTGAAAAAAGAAAATGGATCTCCGAACACCGCTTTTTGCATGCATTGAATTATTGTATGGTTCTACCCGGCCCGGAAGCCCAGCAATTAGCCACATACATCGGATGGTTGATGCATGGTGTAAGCGGCGGTATTGCCGCCGGAGTTTTATTCGTACTACCTTCGCTGTTTATTTTAATCGCTCTGACTTGGAGTTATTTGGTATTCAACGAGGTTCCCGCCGTATCCGGCATACTCTACGGTATTAAACCAGCTGTCACCGCCATTATAGTTTTCGCCGCCTATCGAATCGGTTCCAGGGCGCTAAGTAACCGATATCTTAAACTGATTGCAACACTTTCCTTCTTCGCCATTTTCGCATTGAATATTCCGTTTCCCTTGATCGTGCTTGGTGCAGGCATCCTAGGCTGGCTAGGCGCGCATTATTTTCCGAACCAATTTCATATATCCGAACATCCTGTGAACTCTATAATATCCCATGGACCTGCCGTTATTGACGATCATACGCCCATGCCTGTCCACGCTAAGTTTACGTGGTCAAAAATCTATAAAACCGGTTTGACCGGTTTCGGGATTTGGGCAAGCCTGATTATAGTATTGCTGATCAACTTCGGTCGACACAGCTTATTGACACATATGGCTTGGTTTTTTACCAAAGCCGCTCTATTAACCTTTGGCGGAGCTTATGCCGTATTGCCCTATGTTTATCAAGGAGGAGTCGAGCACTTTTCTTGGCTGAACGGCACACAAATGATGGATGGCTTAGCATTGGGCGAAACAACTCCCGGACCGTTAATTATGGTCGTTGCGTTCGTCGGCTTCGTCGGCGGTTGGAATCATCCGGTGTTCGAACCTGACAGTTTAGCTTGGTCCGGCATCGCCGCGGCAAGCATCGCAACGTTATTTACTTTTTTACCGTCATTTTTATTTATATTGATCGGCGGGCCTTTAGTCGAAGCCACTCGCGACGATCTAAAATTGACTGCACCGCTCAAAGGCATTACTGCCGCCGTGGTCGGAGTAATTTTAAATCTTGCGGTATTTTTTGCTTGGCACGTTCTTTGGCCGCAAAACCTGAATGGGTCTTTTGATCCGTTTTCCGCATTAACCGGCATAGCCGCTTTCTTACTGTTGTTAAAATTTAAACGTGGAATTGTGACAGTAATCGGCTTAAGTGCAATTTTGGGATTACTTTATTCGTTGTCCATTACGAACTGAGCACACGCACCGATTTCCAATATCTATCGGACCAGTATTGATTATCCAAACTGGAAATCGCAACTCCCTTGATCGTCGAGACATGCAAGAATCTTCTTTGCTCGATATATATGCCGACATGATGTTGTTGAGGCCCCGTATTAAAAAATACCAAATCTCCGGTTCTCAATTGTTGCTGCGGTATAGATTTACCAGTCTGAGCTTGGCGGTCGGATGTTCTAGGCAAATGAACACCTAACTTTTTTGCGAATGTCAGATAAACAAAACCGGAGCAATCGATACCGGATTTCGAAAGCCCGCCATATTGATAAGGAATCGACGCCCATTCGCGGTAATGGCCATAGAGTGTTTGCTTTAATGCCGCTTCGGAATCGGGCATAGTAGCTATTAAGGAAGTTTTTTTCTGACCTTCCGAACAAGCAGTTAACAGCGCGAGCGCAAAAACTAAAACAATAATTTTTAAATCACTAGTTAAGAAGCGCATAGGAAAACTCATATTGATTCAGATAAAATCATTATATTTCCGTCAATTCTAGCGCAAACTTAAAAAATATTATGCTATATAAAATCCGCCAATCGTGTAGAAGACTTTCGATTATGCTCAAAACAAACAGAAATTGGAGGGATTCAATCGCGCAATTTTAATATAAAGATGCTTTAATTAAAGCTATGTTCGCGTTAATAGTTGATACCCATTTGAGAATAAACCAAAGGATATAGCTCTAAATAACTTGCTTTATTCAATATTGAGCGGATCGTTGAAAGGAGGGTACGGTTGCTCGATTGGCAGGTGCGGCGGCAGGGAAAGCAGCCGTCAAGCCCCCCATGGATGGGTTTACGGCGTTCCTCGACAGGCATACTCCGCACCCTGAACACGGAGAAATTTCTCAAACTGAGAATTGCTGTTACTCTTCATGGTGAAATGCTTTTTCTAGGTTAAAAGTTATGATCAACAATTACTCTAAAAAGGTTAAACGCGAGTTACGAGAATTAGCTGCACAAGCCTATGAAAAGGAACTTGCTCTTGAGCTCAAAAAACTGGAGAAAAGTTTTGCTGAATGGCGCAATGGTTCGATTAGCAGTGGCGAATTGAGTCATTGCGTGCATCGTCATGAAACAGGCGCATCAAAATCTCTATATAAAAAATATAACTACGGAGATATTCATCTTAACGTTGCTTATGCGATTGTAACAGGCATCGTTGATGAACAAGCGGCATCGGAGGACTTAAAAAAAGCCATTGCCTCATTCATTAACTATTACCAAGTTGCGAAAGACGATGGTGATATCAAGGCACTGGAGCATTAAACCGCTGAACGGTGGGTGATATAAGACTAATGATTAAATGGCAACCAAGGCAGAAAGGTCCTGCCTTGGTTAAACGAACTTGAGATTTATTCGGCTGCGACAATCAATTTAACGGTTGCAACAACATCCGAATGCAAATCGATATCGATTTCATACTCGCCGACTTGGCGAATAGCCCCTTCAGGCAACCGAACCTCATGTTTTTCAACCTTTGCACCGGCTTCAGTTAATGCATCGGCAATGTTTTGAGTACCGACGGAGCCGAACAATTTGCCTTCGTCTCCAGCTTTATGTGTAACGGTTACCGATAGGTTATTCAATGCTTCCGCTCTCGTTTGAGCCGCCAAATATTTCTCGGCGGCCGCTTGTTCTAATTCGGCCCGGCGCGCTTCGAATTCAGCTATTTTTGAAGCGGTTGCGGCAACGGCCTTGCCTTTCGGCAATAAAAAGTTTCTACCGTAACCGGATCTTACGCTAACTTTGTCACCCAGATTGCCTAGTTTTGCAATTTTTTCAAGAAGAATCACTTCCATCGTTATCTACCTCTGTTTCGGCTATTACCGAATTATTGTGCGCCATCAGGCGCCGGATTATTTGGAAAATTTATTTCGTAAGTTCAACCACGCATCAGCCAGGCCTATACCGGCAACCGGGAACATGACATGAGGTATGATCAATAACGTGACGTAAAACATCGGTACCAAAAAACGCCCGGAGCTCAACCTTGATAACATCAAATGCAATACTGCAGCCCCGATGAAGGTATAGAGCACAAACAATAGAATTGTGATATTCCACGCGACTTCCGAAAATATGCCGCTGTCAAACCACGCAATTGCTATTACGATGATGCTACCGATGGCCAGACGAGGATGGGTGCTCAAGGATAAATATTCAGCCCTGAAGCCTCCGGGATTATAGAGTATCGATTGCCACCATCTGCCTAAAAAAAGCCCAAATAAAAGGCTAAATATGGTGCCTGCAGCTACGACGCCTGTCATATAATGAGCCATGGCATGAACCGATTGCTCGATATTGTCAACAGGCACATCCGGCGATGACGCCATCATTGGCTTAATCATCTGTTCCAGCATCGGCAGCCAAAATTCGGACGGGGAGGATTGATAAAGATAAAACCCTAGCACTCCAAACGCACCGAGCAATATTGCTATTTCAACCGCAAGAGACAAATGCCTGCCTTCTCTCAGAACGATTGAGATAATCCAGATTGGTGACCACATCACCAAACCGTATAGCAGCGCAAATTGATATCCGCCTAAAACCAAAAGGCCCAATGCAGCAGCTGCGGCGCTGGCAAATAATAGCACCCATAACCCTTCATACGCGCCTCGGCGCAATGTCACCAATGCAACAGTAGCCGAACTTACAATACTTACCGGGGGAATGATCAGCGATATTAAAGCCAAGGTCGATGCAACCATGATGGCCTGCATCCTCCCTCGCATGATGTATTCCGCTAAAAATTTCATACGCCCGGTTTAAATTTTATTTATGTGCGTCGCAATACGGCAATAATGCGATAAAACGCGCGCGCTTAATTGCCGCCGACAACTGTCTTTGATGCTTGGCGCTCGTTCCGGTGATGCGACTAGGAACTATTTTTCCGGTTTCGGTAATATATTCGCTCAAGGTATCGATATCTTTGTAATCGATTTCGTTTGATCCATCCGTACTAAAGCGGCTTAGTTTTTTACGTCTCATGTTACGTGCCATAATATTCTCTCGATTCAATAACGGTTATTCTTCGGATACTGTTTCGTCGGCCTTATCATCTTTTGCCGAGTCTTTGACTTCTTCGACATCGGAGTCGTCAGCGTCGGCTTTAGCCTTTAATTCGGCCGCTTTATTTTCATCCGCTGTCGAGGTCGCTATTTTAGAAGGCTCGGTAACGGCTTCCTTTCTCAGCAACGTCATGCTCCGCAAAATTGCATCGTTAAAACGAAAACCGCTTTCCAGTTCTTCAAGGGTTGGTTGATCGCATTCGATGTTCATCAACACGTAATGAGCTTTATGAATCTTGTTGATGGGATAAGCTAAATGCCTACGCCCCCAATCTTCAAGACGGTGAATTTTGCCAGACGCAGCCTCAATGGTCGCTTTGTAACGATCAACCATCGCCGTAACCTGAGCACTTTGGTCGGGATGGACTAAAAAGACAATTTCATAATGTCGCATGATTACTCCTTTCGGGAAAAAGCCTTCCATCTCTGTCTTAAGTAAAGATGGTAAAGCAAGGATATGGCACGGAATGCGCCAAAACCGGAAATTATAAATGTTTTATTCATACTGGGCAAGCGATTGCTTATTATCTCAGCAACCCCAGTTTAAGCAGTTTCGCAGACCTTAGGCCGTGGGATATGCTTGACGAGCAATACCGTCACCTTGCACCTAAATTATCCAGATAGCCAATAGACTATGGAATTTAGGTACTGAGTAAACCTATGGGGCTTGATGGCAGCTCTAATACCAAGGTTGGCGTGAATGCAGGTTTGCATTACGCCATGGATGGCTTGTATTAGGGCACCAACTGCAGGCGCTTTAGGCGATGAAGGGTTGAAAAATGCTCCTGCATTTTCTGCATTCGTTACATCCTTGTAACTCTGCAATTGTCGAAGAGCAATAAAATCCGCGCTGTCGCCGACACCTATCAGTCAAGCCCCTTCCAGCATTTGTCGAAGTTATTTCATATTCGTCCCTTAGCTATTGCACGAAAACTTCTTGCAAAAAAGCAACCAAACTTTTCCATGAACGCTTATCGGCAAGAGCGTTATAGACGGTACCGAAACCAGGATCGTTAGCCACCGGATTTGTAAACGCATGAACGGTATTACCGTATATATGCATTTGCCAATCAGCACCTGCGTCGGTCAATTCCTTTTCCAATGTCACGACATGGTCGACCGGCACCATCGGATCATCATTACCGTGCATCACTAATACCTTAGCCTGGATATGAACTGCAGACAGATTGGCCGGTGGAATCAGCAAACCATGAAAACTAGCCACACCTTTTAGATCGGCACCGGTCCTAGCCAAATCGAGCACACATAGGCCACCAAAACAAAAACCGATCGCCGCAATCATTTGATCGTCGACCCAAGGCAATAATTTAACCGCCGACAATGCTGCAGCAATTCTTCTTTGCAACATCGAGCGATCATCCATAAAAGGCTGCATCAATTGAGAGTTTTCTTCAACGCTGTTCCCTCGTTTGCCTTTACCGTACACATCCAATGCGAAACCGACATATCCCAACTCTGCAAGCTTTGTTGCCTTATCGGCAACAAATTCGTCTCGCCCACCCCAAGCATGACTAATCAACACAGCAGGACGTCGACCTTTCAATGCATCGTCATAGGCAAAAAAACCTTCTAAAACCGCATCGCCATCCAGATAGTCGACAGTATTCGATACAATCGCCATATTGTTCTCCTCGTTGATTGAATTTATAAATTACACCCATCGTATATCAAAATTCAGCGTCTCCTCGGGCACTGCCGAAATTTGAAACGCGAAAGGTATATATTTTTCACACATCAGATCTCGGCACCGACTTTATTTTCTGTTTGATTTAAAAACAGTAAAAGGCATGGGATGCGCCTATCGAGAACCACCGTGAACTCAGAACCTAAATTCCATAATTTATTGGCTATGATTAACGATCTTGGATAATTTAGGTGTTGGGCCTTTGACAGGCACCCTAGTGCCGAATTTTGATCTACGATGAGTATTCTTCGACGAACTCTTCGCCGCCTAACGAACGGCTCCGCTTTTTTAAGCCAAGCCAGTACAACTTGGATTTAATTTTTTCCGGGTCATATCTCGCCTTTCTCTCTTAAGCGATTCAAAAAACCCGCCGCAGCTTCCTCAACCAAATCCAACACACGTTCAAATCCATACCGACCGCCGTAGTATGGATCCGGCACCTCACGTGTACCAACATGTGGCGCATGATCCAACAAATAACTTATCTTGTCCCGATGAACTTCGGGACAAGCTTCAAGCAGAATCGAATAATTGTCGTCATCCATCGCCAGCAAATAATCATAGTCCTCGAAATCCCCATAAATAACTTTCCTGGCTTGCAAATGTTGCAATTCGATACCACGCTCTCTTGCGGCTTTTTGAGCCCTTAAATCCGGCTGTTCGCCAACATGATAGGCATGCGTTCCTGCTGAATCGATTTCAAATAAGTGCCTAAGCCCTTCCTCTTCAATTAGCTTGGTAAACACTCCTTCGGCAGTCGGAGAACGGCAAATATTACCCATGCAAACAAAAAGAACTTTGATTTTTTTCATAGCTGTTCGATCTTTTTTGATTAAAACGCCCTATAGTTTACATTAGCTTGATCACGATTGAAGGATTGAAGGATTGAATCCTCTCGACTAATCTTCGATATGAACACCACTATCACTCCCTTTATACTCATAAAAATGACTAATATCTAATGAATGTATGGAGCGTGGCTAGCGAAGTTGTCGACAGGCATGCTCCACACCCTAAATTCCGAGAACATGTTCAGCATGGGAATTGCTGGCAATAACTCTTTGGAGTATCGATTTGGTCTCATCTAATTTATACTTTCAAGCCGATAAAAACCGGGCACCGGCGCTGAAAATCTTGGAAACGGAGCGCCAGCGAAGTGAAGATTTTTAGTCCCCGATAGCCGTAGCGCCGGGTGTTTTGCCGGAGTCTGCGCGACTAGCGCAGGCGGAGGCAAAATACAAGGCATCGCGACACGGCGTCAAGCCATTTGTGGGAGTGCTACGGAGCCGCATCGAGTTGACGATGATGTGGCGTAGTGGCACGGACGCAGGGCGAATCGGGGCCGCCGAAGGCAATAATCGCCAAGTCATTTTTCGCTGCTGAAATCGGACGGACCCCATTTCAGCTTTCGCGAAAAATCTTGGCGCGCTTGGAAGCAGACTACTCAGACAAAACCGCAATTTGATATGCGAATGATCCGATTTTTCCGCGAGCATACTCTAATACGATGCATACAAGCGATTTCTACAAACCAACCAAGCTTTACCATCTTCCGCTTATAAAGCATTGAATAATAAAAAATAAATATTATAACTCTATATAGAATCCAGTCATGCTTTTAAACGTCGGGTTAAAAACCAGGGTGACTTTTAACTTATGTAGTTCAATATGTTAGACGATAGGCACTGCACTTATTAAGACTAGGTTAAGATATTTATTTATGATAAAAAATCAATAAAGCGGTTCCGGATTCGTGTTTACGCACCTGATGACTCAGGTTATTTTTATGATTTGATTCATAAAATTCGTTATTTAGCGACATAACCTTACGACGATTAAAGTAAAATACTCATCAGCCGATTTATAAGCTATCCTAATTAACGATGCGATCTTCGCGACCGCTCCATTAAACCGCTCTTTAGATATAAATACGTAATAGAAAGTACTGTAAAAATTAAATTTTTAATGTAACTATTTTCTACGTAAATTACCCTGATCCGATCGAAAAAAGGCCTACTCTATAGGAGGTCCGAGGCGAGGCTGTTTTTTAATCATACAAAACCCGCTACTTCGGCAGTCGGATTTGTAATCAGTCCATAGGCAAGAACTTAAGTCGATTAGATTGAAACTTACAATACCGGCTTCGAGCTAATCGGCGCCTCGGGTCAAGCTTGTCCATGAATAAAGAACCTACGTCGAAGAATTACTTTTTAACAACTAAATCCGTAACCAGGCTTGACGGTACGGCCAATTGATAATGCATATCGCATATAATACTTACTCAGGATATGCTGGAGAACAAAAATGATAATGATGAATTGGAACTCTGTTGGCGTTAAAGTAGTGGCTATCACCCTTACGGGACTGGCAATCATAGCTTGCGGCTTATTGGTAACGTACGGGATATCGGAAAAACAAAAACTGATCGAATCCGAAATTCAAAATGCCAAGAACCTGCTATTGGTTTCCGAATCGGTTAGGGAAAATACCAATCAAAAATGGGAAAGCGGTATTTTTTCTGTCGAGCTAGTAAAAATAATGGCCGGCGACAGCATTAACCCCGAACGCAGAGCAAAAATTTTGGCGACGGTCCCGGTTATGAATGCAATGGATGTCGTCGAAGCCAAAGCTAAAGAAGGGAACTTCCGATTCAAAGCACCTCGAGTCGGAGCACGGAACCCTGCTAACGAAGCCGATGCGCTGGAACAAAAAGCCCTTCAGTTTTTCCAAAATAATCCCCAGTCCACCGAATACTCCTACATCGACGAAGAAACCCAAGAAATCCGTTACTTTCGACCGGTAAGATTGGCCAAGCAATGCGAAGTCTGTCATGGCGATCCGGCTACTTCAGGCGAACTATGGGGCAATTATGCAGGAAGCGATATACTTGGTTATCGCATGGAAAACAAACGTGCCGGCGACCTTCATGGCGCTTTTGAAATCATTACACCTTTGAATCGTGTCAATGAACAACTAAGAACCCATGTACTTTACGCAATCGGCTTTACGATTATCACATTGATCGTAATAGGTGCGGCCGGTTATATTTCGATGAACCGCATCATAATTGCACCGCTAACCGATCTGGCGATAAAACTACAGGACATTGCCAGCGGAGAAGGCGACCTCAGAGCCAGGCTAAAAACCGAAGGAAAAACAGAATTTGCTTGGGTTGGGCACAGCTTCAACAATTTCGTGAAAAAAATAGCCAAGACAGTCGACCATATCAGCACGACCAGCGAACAATTGACTCAAGCCTCGCAACGACTTGCTAATATTTCCGAAGAAACCGAACACGGTGTCGATAGGCAACAATCCGAAACCACACAAGTGGCAACAGCAATGGAAGAGATGACAGCCACCGTTCAAGAAGTCGCTCGCAATGCTGTTAAAGCCTCAGAGGCCGCATCAAAAGCAGACGCAGAAGCGTTGACAGGAAAAAATGTTGTGACGGCTGCCGTCGCAGACATTAACCGGTTGGCATCCGAAGTGGAAAATGCCGCGCATGTCATTCATGAACTACAGTCGGATAGCAATAGCATCGGCGAAGTATTGGGCGTCATTCAAGGTATCGCCGAACAAACCAACCTCCTGGCACTGAATGCCGCAATTGAAGCGGCTAGAGCCGGAGAGCAAGGCCGAGGATTCGCGGTTGTCGCCGACGAAGTCAGAACACTGGCAAGCCGCACGCAAAATTCAACGCTGGAAATCCAAAAAACGATCGAACGCTTACAGACCCGTGCCGAACAAGCTGTCAAAGTTATGGAAAACGGCAAAAAACAAGCCACAACCAGCGTCGATCAAGCCGCATCGGCAGGCGAGGCGATCGCCAGCATCAGCGACAAAATTGATACAATCAACGACATGAACAATCTAATCGCGAGCGCGGCCGAACAACAAAGCATGGTCGCCGAGGAAATCAACCGCAATATCAGCAACATCAGCTCGGTTTCCAATGAAACATCGGTCGGCGCTAGAAACACAACGACCGCATGCCGAGAATTGTTGACCTTAGCCAGTCAATTAAAAGAAATGGTCGGTCAATTTAAAACCTAAGAATATACAAAAATATACCTTTCGCACTTCACATTTCGGCAGTGCCTAAGGGAGGCACAGTGGTTTTCGGTCCCCTCACCTAACGCTAGGCGAAGGACTGGCATTGAGCCTACATGGACGTATTTATCCAGACCTAAATTATCTATGTAACCAATCATGGCCAATAGGCTATGGCATTTAGGTGCTGGGTTTACGGCGTCCTGTCAAGCGAGTAATCGTACCCCAGCAATTCTCAGTTTGAGAAATCTCTTCGTGTTCAGGGTGCGGGGTATGCCTGTCGAGGAACGCCGTAATCCCATCCATGGGGACTTGGCGGCGGCTAAACGCCAAGGATGGCGTGTATTAGGGCAATGCAGGAGCAATTGCCGAGGAGCAAAAATCAGCCTCTGCCGCCGACATCTTCGCCAAGCACACTCCGCACCCTTTTTTATTCTCAAATTGGGAATTGCTGAATCGTACCCTCTTCCACGATCAATGTATTGGAAAGCAATCATTGACTATTTACTAAATGGTTTATTTAGTAGGAAAGAGAACCGTTTCAACTGCTAACGCGATAAAGCGCTAAGTTCACGACATTCTTGGACAGGCATGCTCCACACCCACCCTAAACTGCGAGAACATGTTTAAGCCGGGAATTGTTGATTAGCGGCCGATTTATACAAGTTCTCTATTTTAGCGAGTAAATCGTTATATTCGGTTGAACGCCAAACCGCATAATTAAGATTTTTGAACAGTCCGGTCAGCCGAGTAAAATAATCCCGCACATGGTTTTGGTCGGTAAAGCGATACTCCGCATCGACCAACTTGATAATCAGCATAAATATTTCTTTTTGCCGCTCAAGCGGCACCGACACGTCAACATCGTCGAAAGCATCCTGTTGCAGATAGATCATATCGATGAATATGGCTTGCTGATACAGCACAAAATCTTCCAAAGTCACGCCTTCCTCACCGGCGACTTGTATCATTTGATAAACACTGTCGCCCCGAACAAGCAACTCTAAAATTTTAGATACAAGTTCAGTCCACCCTGTAATAAGCTCACGATCATACCAAGTCCTAAGCTGCTCTAAATAGCGAGACCAGGACAGCAACGGATCGACAGCCGGATAAAAACGTTTATAGGCCCGGTCGGCGCTTAGTCCTAAAAAAGTCTTGACCGTGCTCAATGTCGATTGCGTAACCGGTTCTTCGAAATTACCGCCGGCCGGCGAAACGGTGCCGATCATAGTCAGACTTCCGATTCCTCCGTCACGATTTTGAATTACGCCTGCTCGCTCATAAATATTTTTGATCGCAGAATCTAAATAGGCCGGAAAAGCCTCTTCGCCCGGAATTTCCTCGAGCCGCGCAGAGGTTTCGCGCATCGCCTGCGCCCAACGTGACGTCGAGTCGGCAAGCAACAATACATTCAAGCCCATTTGCCGATAATATTCACCGAGCGTGATTCCTGTATAAATCGACGCCTCCCTAGCCGCAACCGGCATCGACGAAGTATTACAGATAATGATAGTACGGTCCATCAACGATCCGCCGGTTTTTGGATCGATCGTCAACGGAAACTCGGTAATGGTCTCGACCACCTCGCCGGCTCGCTCTCCGCAAGCGACTACGATAACAATGTCGACCTCCGAATTTCTCGAAATCAAGCTCTGTAAAACTGTCTTACCCGCACCGAAAGGCCCGGGAATACAGCCGGTACCGCCTCTGGCAATCGGGAAAAAAGTATCGATCAAACGTAAATGCGTTATCAAGGGATCGGTTGGATATTGCCGTTCCACCACATTATTGCGTAGTAATTGTTGCGATAATGGCATGCGAATCGGCCATCGTTGTTTGAGCGTAATGATTTGCTCTTTGTCATTGGCCAGTTTGATTTTTGCGACAGCCTCATCGACCGTAACACTACCTTCTTGAATCCAAGTGACCTCGACCTCTCCATTGATGTCGAACGGCACCATGATCTTATGGCTGAAGCGTCGCTCCTGAACGGCTCCGATTGCACAGCCGGCATAAAGTTTTGCACCGGTTTGCACACACGGCGTGAATGCCCATTTGGTATTTTTATCCAAAGCCGGCAAATCGACGCCCCGAGGCAAAAAATAGCCGTATTCGGTTGCCAATAAATCGAGGGGATTTTGCAAGCCATCATAGACTTGCCCCAGAAGCCCGGGCCCAAGTTCGACCGACAGTAATTCACTGGTTTGTACAACCGGATCGCCAACACCAACCCCTGAGGTATTTTCATAAACTTGTGCATCGGCACGATTACCATAGATACGCAATACTTCTGCTTTAAGCCGCTCCTTATGTTTAGCTTCGCTTCGGCTCGGCAAAATAAAAATGACTTCATTTTTTGTCAGCGGCGTGTCAGCAACCGACTCGATCGAAACGATATCGTCCTGAACAGAGACGACTCTCGCCGACGCTTGATCTAAATCAGCTATCAATTTGCTTTCATTCATCGTAGGGTTTTTATCCAAATTCAATCGAAACGCCTTCCAGTCCGGCCGAGATTAATTCGTCGAAGCGCAGCATGGCATGCTCTTTGTCATAACTCGACCAACGGCTGATGACATCCCATTTCAATACATAAATAACGACTGCGGGAAAATCGAAATAATGCCCCTGCCCAACTCTTTGATAATGTCGCCAAACAACCTCGAGCATCAGTTTTTCTAATTCCAGTGATCGATCTTGTTCGATTAGTTCACTGGCTTGCCTAACCCAGGGCAATATAGAATCTAACCCGAAAGCGGCATCACGCCAATGCTGTCTAATGAATCGCAACCGATCGCCAAAGCCGTAAAAAGGCATGTCCGGCGCTAAGTTCATGCCGTCCCGCCTTCTTCTAAGCGCCGATAAAATAGTTCTTAATTCCAATCGCCACATAACGATCTCTTTTAAAAACGGACTCCTGATCGAATACCAGTCGGCCATACCTTGCTTAACTATGGCTTCGTCATCAAGCTCTTTCATTTTCGACCAATGCAGCAAAGCTTCAATACGCGCCAAATCCTGGGCATCTTCGGCATCTAACAAAGCCAAACGTTTATCTAATTGAATTCGAGAAACCGGAAGCTGGCGAGCTTCGAATAAATCGACCGGGTGGACAGGCAGACTGCTAAGTAACAAGGTATATTTAAAATTCCAGCCGCTCACTTAACGATACCTTGCAATAGCGCTCTAAAGCGAGGTTGCAAATGCTCGAGAAACAATGTCGCGACCGCCTCATCTGTAAAGTCGATCATCATATTGTTCTCTTCGAGCTTGATTACCAAGCCCGTTTTAATTTGATCCGAAACCTCAAACGATACACCGTCCCGCAACAAATCCGATGCAATCGCGGCAGTCAAATGCGATAAGGCACCTTGCTTGAGCTCTTCCGGATTTCTTCGCAAATCCTCGACGCCGACAACGTCTTCGGGTAATTGAAAAATAATTTTAGAATTTTGATCAAGGCCGGTTTTTTCCCGAACACGCCCTGCAAGCGCCAAAATCAACTGTTCGATGAACTCACTTTTCGCCATTTGTTTTCCGACCACGCGCATGACTTCCTGACTGAAGCTGCCAAGCAAAGTATCGCGTAATTTAAGCAACGCATCTCGGCCCGCCAAGCGTAGAGCATCGACACCGGAAGCTTTTAGGGCATCAGCCTCTACACGAGCTTTTTCTATCAATAACTGTGCCTCTTGCTCGGCTTCTTCGATAATCCAAGCCGCACGCTTTTGAGCATTTAGCACGATATCCTCGGCTTTGGCTTGTCCGGCATTAATCGCTTCATCTCTCAAGCGCTCGATCAGCTTCTCAACGCCGCTTGACGCGATTCCCGCTTTTTCCGCTTTCATACTCTCGACTCTTAAGATTGAGGAATTCCGCCGCTGATAACGAGGGCGAAAATAAATGCAAAGACGGCAAAGCCTTCGACGATCGCGGCAGGAGCGACCGATAAACCGAAAATTTCAGGTTTAGCTTTCGAGGCATGAATCGCCGAGGCGCAGCATTGTCCTTGATAAATCGCACTAAACATCAGCGCGAATCCGGCCAAGACGCCTACCGCAAAAATGCCGGAAGCATTCGCTTCGGTAATCGGCCGATTCAGTGTAAACATCACGACAATGCCATATATCACCTGAGAAGACGGCATCGCCGAAACGCCGACATAGCGACCGTGCCCGGTTTCGGTATCGAGCATCGCACCGATCGCGGCTTGACCTGCGACCGCACAACCGATAATGCTGCCGATCGCGCCCAAGGCCATCGGGGCGTATAAACCGATCCATCCTAAAATCACTAATACCTCAGCCATCAACGGACTCCTTTTTTGGAAAATGCTTTAAAGGGATAACCTTCATCGGAAACGCTCCAGTTATAAAACTCGATAAAATTCAGACGCAAGCCATGCACTAACCCGCTCATCAGACATAGCATCAGATTCAAGACATGACCGACGATTAAAATCAAAATACTAAACAACAAACCGGGACCGGGTAAAGCATGATAAACCTGCATCGCTAATTGATTGAAAGTCAGCGCTAACGAAGCACTCGCTAAACCCAATGCGAATAAACGCATATAACTGAGTACATCGCCGAATAATTGGGTAATGCCGATCAAGCTCTTAGAACCGTCCAGTAAACGCCATAACAAGTCGTTCCAGCGTTTTAAACCGCGTTCACTACTGAAAAGCAACAACAAAACGCCACCAACGCTCGGCAAAATAATGCCCATTTGGCGCAACAGCACACTATCTATCGCCTCAGACAACCAAAAACAAAATCCGCCAACGACTGCCAACAGCCATCCGCCAGAGGCCAATGCCGTTAAAGAAGGGTATCGCCGATAGGCTCGAATCGCATTGGCCAACGCAATATGCCCGACACCGACCGCGATCGACAAGCGCATCATGCCATCGAAATCGTTAATATCGATGACCTTTAATGCGGACACTAATCTTTCTTCGGGCGGACTGTAGCCGAAATAACCGCCCGAAATAACGCCCCAGACGAGCGAGATAACCACCGTATTAGCGGCCAACACCCTCAGTCTCCGACCCTTGAGGCTTTGTCCGAGGCGGCGCCATTTAAACAACAATATAAATCCGAAAACCGCGGCATAACCGGCGTCGGATAAAATCATCGCAAAAAAAACGCTAAATGAAAAAAACACCACAACCGATGGATCCCAACCGTAATAATTCGGCGTTTGATAAAAATTTACGATGTCTTCTCCGCCAGCCAATTGCCGGGGATTATCAAGCAAGGTCGGAGGATTATCCTCTGGCGACGGGTCTTCGACCAATAAAGCCAAGCCTTGATTATCGGCAAAACGGCTGAATTTATCGATTTGTGCTTCGGGCAACCATCCCTGCAATGCAAACACGCCGGCCTCGTCGTGCGTGATAGTTTGTGCCTTAGTCAAATCCGCTAGATCGAGCGCCTCGCTGAAATGCACTGTCATTAAAGTTATCCAGCGAGTTAAAGACTCTCGTTCGGCTTGTAAATCCTCGAGCGTCAACTCGACCTGACTGAGCTGGCTTTTCAACGTCGAAAGAGGAACGGATCCGGTATGCGTTCTTGCCACCGGCATGCTACTTTCGGGCGGCTCGGATTCGGCAACGACCACGACATAACAATACAAATTGTTTTGGTAAACCGTCTGCCAAACCCAATCTAAGCCCTCGAGTTTTTTCATCATTCTTTTCGGGACGATGTAAAACCATAATCGGTGGCCGGCCAAGTGCTCTGTGGCAGGCAAATGAAAATCGCCCCAGGGCCCGACCTCCTCGATTCGTTTTAATAATGTGTCGTAAGTATCTGTATATTCACGGACTTTCGATTTAATAGCCAAAACTTCTTCGGTAACCTTCTCAAGATCGAAGCGAGTACTGTCTCTGATCTGATGTCTTTTGTTTCCGCAAGCGTTCAAATATTTAAGCGCTTCAAGCACGCCCTCAGTATTTTTAGGTACGCCGAACTCCTGATCCGGTGGATCGGTGAGCGGAATCAAATGCAATCCGCCAAATGCTTGCACTTGCTCCAAAATTTGACGCTTATCAGGTAGCATGCCGCAAAATGTAATCTTTTTCAGCTTAACGATTGCCATTTAAACACCCTGTTTAATTCGGATTTGTTTGGTCATTTTAGCCCGGACCACATCGGCTCGTTCGGCATCGGAGAGATAAATACGGATTTTGCGTATATTACGCTCCGTTTTAGGAATCAACACCTTATCGAACAAATTAACCTTTTGTGTTACTTTTTTGACTGCCGCTTCTAAAATCATCAAGCGCTGCCTATCGACTTGTTGTCGCAATTTCAATTCCAACATGATCTTTAATTGCACAACCAGCGCATCGACCCAATGCGGCTTAAGATAAGGCGAATAGGCCATCAGCGCCAGTTTGTGATTGATCAATACCGGCACATTGACACCGACAATATTTTCTTCGCCTATTTCAACGCCCGAAACTTTAACCAGGTTATTTAAATTAATCTCTCGATAAGACAGCATCGGTAATGTTTCGCTAACTTTTTGCCGGCACTGTTCGATTTGCAGTTCGGTATTTTTGAGCCGTGCCAAGGCTTTTGCACGCTCGGCCATCAACTGTCTTCGCTTGAGATCGAGCGAAGGTAAATACTGTCGATAGCGCTTGAGTTTAGCGCTTTCTTTATGCAATGAAGCCTTATTAAGCGACAGTCTTGCCATAATTTTTCTTCGGGAAATATTTATCGATCAACGCTTGTTTCATCAACAGTTCATTTTCCTCAAAACATTCGGCCAAGGTTTGCCATCCCAAATCCAAGGCCTGCTCCAATGAAATTGAAACATTGATGTCCATGAAACGTTTTTTGAATAATTGTCCGAATCTGAGCAGTTTTTTATCGTAATCGGATAAATCGAAGGCCATTGCCTGCTTTTGTTCGGCATCGACCGAGCCCGCGTAAAAACGGATCATCGTATTCATGATTTGTGCGTGGTCTTCGCGTGTGACCTTACCGATGACATGCTGCTTCAATCTAGACAACGAACCGAACGGATCGAGCATGCCGTCATGCAAATAAAACTGACCCTCGGTAATATAACCGGTATTGTCCGGAACCGGATGCGTCACATCGTTACCCGGCATCGTTGTCACCGACAAAATTGTAACGGAACCGGCGCCTTTATAATCGCAGGCTTTTTCGTATCGGCGCGCCAACTGCGAATAGAGATCCCCCATGTAGCCGCGATTCGACGGTACATGTTCCATTGAAATACCGACTTCCTTCATTGCATCGGCATAAGCGGTCATATCGGTCATCAACACCAATACCCGTTTACCCTCTTCGACTGCGAAGCGTTCAGCAACCGCCAATGCCATATCCGGCACCAATAGGCGTTCAACGATAGGATCGGAAGCTAGATTGCAAAACATCACTGTCCTCGCAAAGACTCCCGCTTCCTCGAATTGCGACCTGAAATAATGAAAATCATCGAAAATTAGGCCAAGGCCAGCAAAAACTACGATATCGGCATCGGCCTGAATACCGATTCTAGCCAAAAATGCGTTAAACGGCTCACCCGAAATCGAGAAAATCGGTATTTTCTGACTTTCCACCAGACAATTGAATAGGTCGATCATCGGAACTTGCGTTCGGATCATTTTCGAAGCTAACACTCGTTTCATCGGGTTCACCGACGCACCGTTAATCGTCACTTTCGGGTCCGGTTTAAGCATCGAACCACCGTCCATCGGACCCCCCGTACCATTAAAAATCCGGCCGAGAATATTCGCCGAATAAGTCACTCGCATCGAATGACCTAAAAACCGCACCGAAGCTGCGGTCGAAATGCCCCGAGTTCCCGAAAAAACCTGCAAAGCCACCTTGCTTCCATCGATTTTGATGACTTGAGCCAAAGATTCGCTTCCGTTGACGTCTTCGACTTCGGCTAAATCCCCGAATCGAGTTGTGATTTCTTGGTTTGCAAAGGCACTGTCAACATTTACAGTAATGATATTACCGACAATGGACAAAATATTGTAATGTCTGACCATATGCTCGATCATGTGCTACCCCGAAAATTAGGCTAAATATTAGCGGATTATAATATTGTAAGATGACATTATGATAACAAGTCTAAGCCGATAAAAAGTCTAATTTTTGACATGTGGCACGGAACAGAGAAGTTATATTGAACGCACAGAGCGGAAGTTGTGATTTTATACTTAGGCTAGTGATAGCTCGGAGGGATTATTTAAGCACTTCAAGAGTAATTATTCACACCCACTATCGTTCCCACGCTCCGGCGTGGAAATGAAGACCGAGACACTCTAGCGTCTCGTACCGCTGGAGCGGTACTCAGGCGTTCCCACGCAGAGCGTGGGAACGATAATTGCCGGGGGACTGAATAGTTTTACCTTCAAGAAGATATTTTCATAAACTATGAATAACCGTTCAAAATAGCGAAGTTGTTTTGCAAATGCATATCAAACTATTCAATTAAGGATTTCGCGATAAATAACTTCCTGGAGCTAAGAGTTCGGCGGCTCGCTTGGCATGCCCAGGCCAAACAACTAGACTATCCAAGATAGTTAACCATAGCCAATGGACTTTGGAGTTTAGATGTTGGGTGAATATGTCCGTGTAGGCTAGACGGCGGCTTTCCCTACCGCCGACACCTACTTTTTGACCGAATCCTAACTTCTTATTCTTGATGGTTAAATACTTTTTCTAGGTTAATAGGATACCGCGCTTTCCATTAGCGTTCGGTCAATAATAAAGCCATTATTTTCAATACGATTGCGACCGTTGTGCTTGGCTTGATATAACGCAGCATCGGACGACTCAATTAGCCGCATCGCAATATCGGCTGCGCTCGAAAGTATATGCTTAGATGCCGAGTAAGACGCGGCCCCTATCGAAATAGTCACCTGAATCGGTTTACCATCAAAAACCATATTGAGCGATTCAATCGTAGATCTTATACGTTCAGCGATAGCTATTAATTTACTTTCATTAAGGTTCGACAACAAAGCTACAAACTCCTCTCCACCGTATCGAGCCAGAACGTCATTATTGCGTAGCAGATTTTTTACCGATCCGGCCACTTGTTTTAGAACATAATCTCCGGCTTGATGTCCGTGGGTATCGTTGATTGACTTAAAATAATCGATATCGAGAAACAAACAAGACAATGGCTCACCGCTTCGTTGGCAACGATCGATTTCTTCTCCAAGTCTTTGCTCAAGAAAACGTCTGTTGTTGACGCCGGTCAGTGTATCGATAAAACTGGTCCTGCGCATCATCTCGAAATTGAGATTATTTTCCAAACAAATACTGACCACCGAAATCATATGTTCGATAAAATCAGTTGCCATCGTATCGATAAAACGTTCCTGCTGAAAGCTACCGAAATTCAACGATCCGAGGTATTTCCCCCGTCGGATTAACGGAATCAATGCGACACTAATAGGCTTTCGATCAGTATAATTAAAAAATTCAGAACATTTTGGATGATAGGCACCGATATAGGGCTTTACTGCAAAACCGAAAAGAGTTTTCAGCTGATGACGATCTTTAAGCAAGGTCAATTGCCTTGCGGCCTTGATATCGAAACCGTCTTGTATCAAATACTCCGATAATTCGTTTTCTTTATCGACCAAACATAGACTAATGGCATCGAGGTCGAAAAACGCCTTCCCGTCTTCAAGGATATGAATAATCATTTCGGATAAAGAATTTAAGTTAAGCAAGTGTCTTTCAAATGCTTGAAATCGCCTTAAGGCATTACTGTTCTGTTGGACCCGATTGATCATGCCATCTAAATGACTTTGTAATATCGACAAATCGGTCGTTAAATCTTCTTCCAAAGCTAAATCTCTCATTAATAAAAAGCCCTACTCCCCTATTAATAAAACTGTTCGATGTTTTAGCGAAATTCGATCCAATAAGAAAGATGGAAAGATTTAGGAGCCGGAAAAAACTCATCTTTAGGGAACTTGACGGCAGATCCTAACCACGAAGGATGACGGAAATACCAGTTTTGCTGAAGCAAAAGCCGATATACTACCGCCATTCCCAACAAACGCGCCCAAAACCAACTGAAAACTAGACGTTTTCCACTCGGATAAGGAGTAATAACCATCTCTACAGTTCGCACATTAAGATTAGCAGTAAAATAAAAATTTACGAATGCCGTCATCTTTCTTATTGATATAATTTTTTATAGCACAACTTGTTCGTTGAAACTTTGATGATAACCTTTTAAAGAGGTAAGCTTTGTATGGATACTCTCAGTTTGACTCTTCTTGTGGAGCATGCAAAATGAATAGAGAAACAGACAATTCAGCTAATAGTCTGGACGATAACGTAACTAAAATCGTTGAGTCCATTGATCGTGATGTCGAACGTGGAGAGGACATTGTGATGGCAGGCTTATGTATCGTAATGATGTCGACTTTTTTTGCACCGATAGCGCCTCCGGCAGTATTATTGCCTTTTGTCGCTATTACATTCGCAGTATCGGCGGGACTGGCGCGATTAAATTATCGAAAAATCGAACGGAAATTGACGAATTTCCTAATGATGATTGAAGAACCGGAACAATCCAAACTCAGACCAATTCAAGCAGCGCTTAAAGCATCGCCCTATGAATCGCTCGGTCAATCTTTTAATCCCTTTAAAAATATCAAGCGTACCTTTAAATCAGTGCTCGGCGGATTATTGATCAACCCGTTGTGGATGCCTATTTTCTATATGATCGGCCTACAAATCGAGGAAGAAAAAAAATTGATCGCTCTGAATCAAGCCGTTATGTCTATCGAACAAGAATCAGTCGATAACCCATATGAGTTTTACGCGTAAATTGCAAATCAAGAAAGCGATCACCCCACTCGATTCGTTTGAATGATTGGGGTTTCGCTCGGCTTACCGATTAAGTCTCCAGCGACGTTATTAACCCCCATTTTCCTAACCACATCGAAAATCCGACGCGTACTCACCGACTCAATAGTAGTAACTTTATCAAGTGCTTGCGCCACTTCGACCATCAGCTGTAAATTATTTCTGTTGTCTTGGTTCTTTTTAATTTGATCAACGAACTGCCCATCGATTTCAACAAAATCGACCGGCAAATGTTTAAGGTAAAAAAACGATGAAAACTCAATTCCGATATCGTTTAATGCGCACCGGCAACCGTATTCTTTAATGCGCCTTACAAAACGTTGTGCGATAACGAACTGTCCAATCACCGAAGACTCACTGATTTCAAACATGATCTGACTCGGATCAACCACGTTTTTGTTTAATAATCCGGCCATATCCGAGCAAAAGTCGGGATCTAAAAACAAAGCACCGGATAAACCGATCGAGATGCTAATCCGATTCCCCGATTGATTATAAAAAGCAAGTTCATTAATTGCTGTAACGACTAGAAGGCGCTCCAGTCGAGCCGCGAGTCCTAATTGCTCAGCATAAAGCCAATATTCCTTCGGCGAAATCAAACTACGGTCATCTCGTCGTATACATAAGCGACTTTTAAAATAACTTACGCAACGCTGATCGATATCCCAAACCGGCTGGTAACTCAACACAAATCGATCCCTATCGAAAGCAATATCGAATAAAACTTGCCATTCGCTTCGCCTCTTGCCGTTGCCTTGACTATTACGTTGCTGATCGAAAAATAAATAGAAGCCGTCTTTTTTTGCATGATGCATCGCCGAATGAGCATTAGCCCTTAATTGATCGACCGTATCGCCATGCTGCGGATAGAGCGCTATTCCGATACCCGTTGATAAGAAAAGGTTTGGCGAATCAATTTCCACATTGAGTGATTCGACTTCATCAATGATTTTATTCGCTAATACAATAATCCCTCGTTGTTGACAATTCGGCATGATCAACGCAAAACGATTATCGCCAATACGATACAATCGATCGGAAGATCGCAGAATGGGCTTAAGCCTGCTTGCGACACGAACCATGTAAGATATATCGAAACGTAAATCGCCCGTGCCGCGCGGAGTCACATCAAATACCAGCAAGGCTAACTTGCCGCCATGTCTTTTAGCCGATGCGAGCCGATCGGCTAGTTCGGATTCAAAGCTCCTCTGATTACCCAGACCGGTAACCGGATCAAAATTTGCTATGACTAATAACTTTTGCTCAACGATATGTTCGACACTCATATCGACGCCCATCGAAAGCACAAATGCTTCTTGGTTTTCGCCATCCTGATAAAATGGCGCATGAATCCAAAATATGTCGCGACTTCCGCCTAGCTTCGATGACAAACTACCTTCTATTTGCAACCGTTGCGCATGCCTATCGCTTCTTAGCCGGGCTAATTGAGCCCGATGATGCTCCTCGGAAGACGGCAAATAAAGATCAAATAATTTACCGATAATCGAATCCCTTTCTTCGCCTAAAACATCCGCCGCCGCCTGATTCGCACTCGCAATCAATCCATTCATCCGTTGCGTAATCATTATGACGGGAGCGGCACTCACCATACGATTAATAAAATCTCTTTCTTCGGCTAAATTCCGGTTATGCTCTATGATTTCAAGCGTATTAGTATTTACGATTTGTTCCACCAACTCAAGCTGTTGAGCCAATCCTAATACGGAATGATTTAGTTGATCGATTTCATCATGAAAAAATGGAAACAATCTTTTAGACTTTACTTGCTGTCTGAATGCCGGAAATTGCCGACCGGCCAATAACGGAATCGCTTTTGATAGTCTGTCCACGCGACCAATGAAAAACCGGAGAACAATCAATAATACAAGTAGCGATAAGAAAAAACTCATCAATACTTGAATCCAAATTGATCTCCGCTCGACATTTAAAACATCTATTTCGTGAGTGATATCGTTAACAAAAACAAAAAATGGCGCACGATTTGTCTCCGAGTGATTCATGCGTCTCATACCGAGCTCATAGTAACGGTCTCCGAAAGATAATCGTTCGTTACGATCGGCAAAACGACTGACTGCATCGCTCTTGGATAAAATACCTAAGATGTCGAAATCCAAACCGGAAAAAGTTTTAGCGGTTAATTTGACCGCATAATTTGGGTCTTCAGACGTCAGGAAGTCTTCGACCAAAATGCCGATATCGTTATTCGTTAGCTTTTTGTATTTTATGATAATATCTGCAAAAGACTGAGATACACTCAATACACCGGACGACTTTGATTGCCCCAACATTGGAATCATCGTTTGTTGAAAACAAGCATCGGGACATACAAGCCGGTGAACAGGTTCTTCGACCTTTAAAACCTGATGCACATCAGCATCGGATATTGCCAGCTTACGCCCCCATGCACCAATGAGTCGCCCACTCTCATCAAATAGAGTAACATTTTCAATATCCCAAATTAATTGTAATTGCTCTCCATTTCGCTCCAACATTTCTGACAGTTTTTTTTCTTTATCAGTATCCCCTACCGAGAGAGCTAAACCTTCGGCGAGCTGGTCTAAAGTTTGGAATGCTTCGTTGGATAATACCTGAGCGGTGTCGAATTGCTTGCTTTGAATATGTTCGCGTTCGAGCTTGAAAGCCCGATTCACTTCGTTATAAGCATAATAGAAATAAGCGCCATAAACGAACAACATTCCTATGCCGAATAAAATCGATAATTTCCAGCGCAAACTGAAAAAAGGGGCTTCATCCATCGGACTTACCAATCAAACCATGACATAAACACCTCTATTACCTGAATATTATGGCTCCGCATAAGGTGAACGACATAAAAAGTGCGACGTCGGATTCAACTGAAATAAATACTCTATTCGAGAGCAATCTGACCATTGCCGAAATCTATTGCTTGGCTTATCGTAGCCGGTCACACAAGGCAATGCGGACCGAATTACTTCAATTGAGCAATTAAAACATTAGGAATATAACTATTTGAAAATAGTTAACTGATAAGTTTTAACAAAAATCGGCATTTTAGCGCTTTTTACCCTATTTAACCCTACGGTGTTACTTCGCGCTTTCCGTCTCTTCTGTTTCTAGGATTAAAGATAATTGAATTGGTTTAATTTATTTTTCAAACAAACTTAACTATATTAATCAATTACTTATAAAATATTTATGGATGTAATCTCAGAATAATATGATAACAGACCCTTTGAAGCAAAAAATTCTAACGGATGAAGTATAACCTTTTTGTTCAATCAAGCCACTAATAATTTATCGTAACCTTATCATTCCGGCATGAATTGACGAAATCGATTCAAAAAATGGAAGTATACCTTTCGCACTTCAAATTTCGGCAGTGCCTGAGGAGGCGCCAGGGTGTGCGGCAAAGGCTTTGCCAGCATGGAGCTGGCATAGAGCCTACATGGACGTATTCACGGCGTCCTTTGACGGACCCCTGGTGCCGAATTTTGATCTGCGATAGGTATAAAAAAATATTCGACAGAGCAAAGATAGCAACAAAAACCATAAAAAGGTTTTACGGCACCCTCAGGTGGTCTTTCGATAAAACAGGTTGCTGATTTAGCCTCCCTTTTGAAAAGGGAAATTGAAAGGGGATTTTTTAACAATATCCCCTAGTCCCCATAAGTAACTACACAAGTTTTTATATCATAAATAGAATGAGTTATAAGCTGGCCTAGCACCCTCTCCTGTTGGAGAGGGTTGCGGTGGTGAGAGTAAAAACAACCACTTATATTCCCCTCATCCCAACCTTCTCCCGCAAGGAAAAAGGGGCAAGTACTTGTGTAGATACCTATGCCTAGTCCCTCGGCAACTGCTGAGTGACTAGGATGTCACGAATGTAGAAAATGCATTACTCCTCGGATGGCGTGTATTAGGGCAATGTAGTAGCAATTGCCGAGGAGTAAACCCCGGCCAGGATAACCAATCAGTGAGCGCTCGTACTCCATTAATGCCAGCCACCGTATTGCTTAGTCGGGTCGCCTTTAAAGCCGGTAGACGTTCCTTTTCCACTCGATTTTTTATTTTGCCGAATCGCATTAATAGCAGCCTGAGCCATGTTTTGCTTGGTCAAACCGCCCAAATTTCTAGCCGATTCGACGACCAGCGTCGACATCGTCGAAATATCCTGCATCGCCAATGCCGAATCCATAACAACCGCTTCCAGTAAGGTATTCTTGTCGACGGCAATCTCGAGCGTCACCGGATAAGCGGACCCGGGCGGCAATGCTATCAAATAGTGGGCTTCTTGATCAGGTTCAGCAGTGGCAATCGTCGCTCCATTTTTATCCTTCGCGACAATTTTTCCGCTAACAATCAATTCGTCTCGGTCGGTCACGGTTCCTTCAATAACATGCGAGGAGTTGACCCCGACTTGTTTCGCGCTACTGGAAGAATCACCGCAAGCCGCTACCACTGACACAATAGTCATACAAAATATAAGCTTTAATAATTTATTCATCACCTTCCTCCTAATTTAACCCACCGCAGCCGGTTGGCATTCATCACCACTGTGACCGACGACATAGCCATCGCAGCACCGGCAATCATCGGATTCAATAAAATCCCGAACAACGGATACAACAAGCCGGCCGCGACTGGAATACTGATCGTATTATAGAAAAAGGCGCCCAACAAATTTTGTTTAATGTTAACGACCGTCGCCTTAGACAATTCGATCGCTTCGGGCACTTTCATCAACGAACCTTGCAAAATAACGACATCCGCGCTTTCTATCGCGACATCGGTGCCGGTACCGATCGCGACACCTACATCGGCTTGCGCCAGGGCCGGCGCATCGTTAATGCCGTCACCGACCATGCCGACCTTTTCTCCTCTCTCTTGTAATTCCTTGACGACGGCGGCTTTGTCCTGCGGCAGCACTTGCGCCCTAACTTCGGAAATACCGGCCTGACCGGCAATCGCTTTTGCCGTAACTTCGTTATCGCCGGTCACCATAATAATGCGTATGCCTTGCTCTTTAAGCTGTTTAATCGCTTGTTCGGAATCTTTTTTAATCGGATCGGCTACCGCGACAATACCGGCGATTTCATTATCGACAGCTAACAGCATCGGCGTTTGCCCCTGCTTCGACAAAGCTTGCATTGGCTCCGAATAAGCTGCGCAATCGACGTCTTTTTGCGCCATTAGCGCGGTATTACCGAAATATACCTGACGTTTATCGATTTCAGCACAAACTCCGTGACCTGCCACAGCTTGGAAACGCCTTGCCCGTGACGGCTTAATACCGCGCCGCTCCGCTTCGGCCAAAATAGCTCCCGCCAAAGGATGCTCGGAACCTGATTCGATACTGGCAGAGATTTGCAGCACTTGTTCTTCGGAAAACCCGTTCACTGCCTCGATTGTTGAAACCGACGGCTTACCTTCGGTCACCGTGCCGGTTTTATCGAGAATCACACAAGTCATCTTACCGGCCGTCTGCAAGGCTTCCCCATTGCGAATCAAAATTCCCATTTGTGCCGCGCGTCCGACCGAAACCATAACTGAAATCGGGGTCGCCAAACCCAAGGCGCAGGGACAAGCAATCACCAACACAGTCATCGAAGTGACGAAAGCGTACCCGAGTGACGGTTCGGGCCCCAAACCCAACCATATAAAAAATGTGAGTATTGACAAAGCGACAACGGTCGGGACAAAGACACTCGAAATCCTGTCGGCCAAACGCGCGATATCGGGCTTGCTGCCTTGCGCCTGACGCACGCTTTTAATAATCTGAGCCAAAGCGGTATCGCGACCTATACGGGTTGCCTTAAAAATAAAACTTCCTTTTTGATTCATCGTACCCGCTGCAACCGATGAACCTTCCGTTTTTTCGACTGGCAAGGGTTCGCCGGTCAACATCGATTCGTCGACGGACGAATGCCCTTCGGTCACCGTACCGTCCACTGGAATTTTTTCGCCGGGACGAACCCGCAAGATTTCGCCGAGCCCGACATCGTGAATCGGAATATCGCTTTCCTTTCCGTCACGGATGACTCTCGCGGTACGCGGTTGAAGCCCGATCAATTGACGAATCGCACCCGACGTTTTGCCGCGCGCCAAAGTTTCCAAACCGGAACCTAAATTGATGAACGCCAAGATAATCACGGCCGCTTCAAAATAAGCATGCTTGGCTAGCGACGGCAAGGCATCGGAATAATCGATCACAATCGACGAATACAACCAAGCCGAACCGGTTCCGAGCGCGATTAAGGTATCCATGTTGGCCTGACCGTGAGACAACGACTTGATCGCACCGCTATAAAAATGCCAGCCTGAATAAATCAAGATACCCAAGGTCATCAAGGAAAGTTGCGGCCAAAACCATTGTCCGGCTTCGGAACCGATTTCGGGCAGCCAGTCGAAGTGATCGGCCAGCATTAACGGAATACCCAGCGCTGCTGCCGCTGCGGCTTTTTTCATCAACGAACGATAGCGTTTGAGTTCGAGCTCTTCTTGTTCGGAGGGATCTTCATCCAAACCTTCCATGACGGCCGCATCGTAACCCGCCGCTTTTACCGCTTTGGTTAATGCGTCCGGATCGGCATCGCCTTTGACCTGAGCCGAATGATCGGCAAAATTGACCGAAACTTCGGCCACGCCTTCAACTTCCGCCAAGGCGGTTTCAACAGCACCGACGCATCCGGCACAGCGCATACCCAAAATCGACAGGCGCAGTTCGGGCATCGGCATCTCGGATTCGTTTTGCGTGCTCATGATAATCTCCGAATAGAAGTGAATAAGGTTTAAGGGGCAAGGCTTAAGGGACAAAGCACCTTTCATCTTTCATCTTGAACCTAATTAATCCCTCATTCTACTGAAAAGCCGGCATCGATCACGGCATCTTCTATTGCTTCGACATCGATCTTAGCCGGTTCGTAGTCGACTTCCACTTTATTGTCTTTATGGCTTGCGGAAACCGATAACACACCATCCAAAGTTTTTAATTTATCGCTGATATTGGTTTCGCAACCGCCGCATTTCATACCGGTTACCATCAGCACAATTTTCTCGCTCATTTCCTCTCCACTAATTTTAAATAATTCTAAATGAAGCGCCCTACACCAGCAATTCCCAGTTTAAGAAATTTCGCCGTGTTTAGGGTGCGGGGTATGCCTGTCGAGGAACGCCGTAGACCCATCCATAGGGGCTTGACGGCGGCTCCCTGCCGCCGACATCCTCGCCAAGCACACCCCGCACCCTTTTTTATCCTCAAATTGGGAATTGCTGGCCCTACACATCAATCGACGCTTGTTTGTCAAACATGATATAAACTTAAACAATAATTTGCGATAGTCTAACGCTCAAATGCAATACAACCAAATACAATGCTTTCATACTTTATTTTATACTCCATTTTTGGCGCAGGTTTAAAGAAGCACCGGGATATTCAGCAATGGGCATATCTAAATGACAAACTTTTTGATTGGTCGCCAACAAATTTTTAATAGAAAACTTGAAATTTATGCCTATGAAATTCTTTTTCGAGGCCATGAATTCGACTTGGCGCAAGAAAGCCAAGCCACGCAAGCGACGAACCAAATCGTTACCGATACGATACTCGAACTCGGCATTAATCAATTAGTCGAAAGCCACAAAGCCTTCATTAACTTTACCGGCCAAAATATACTTGAAAAAACGCCGCTAAGCCTCCCCAAAGAACGCATTGTTATCGAGCTACTAGAAGATATCAAAGTCGACCTAAGAATCATCAACAATATTAAAGAGCTAAAGCAACTCGGTTATACCGTAGCACTAGACGATTTTGTATTGACTGACGAATGGAGGCCTTTATTAGAGTACGCCGACATCATCAAACTCGATGTATTGCAAATGTCCGAGCAAGAAACCCTCGGCATAATTAAACAACTCAAACATTACCCCATTAAGTTATTAGCCGAAAAAGTCGAAAGCCACCAACAATACGAACAACTACTTGAACTTGGCTGCGACTATTTTCAAGGTTTTTTTCTCAGCAAACCGAACATAGTCGAAGGCCGACGTTTGGGTATAAACCAAACAGCGGCAATCAGACTGTTGGCTGCGATCAATAATCCCAACGTAGAATTTCTCGAACTGACACAAATCATTTCGCAAGACGTCACATTAAGCTTTAAATTATTGCACTACATTAACTCGGCTTTTTTTGCAATTCCAAGACGCATCGAATCGATTCGGCATGCCGTTTCTTATCTTGGCCTGAATGAAATCAAACGATGGTGTAATATTCTGACCTTCGCCTCGTTATCGAATAAACCGAAAGCCATACTTCAAACAACCTTGATTCGAGCTAAAATGTGCGAACTATTAGCCCGGCACCTTTGCGAGGAACCCGAACATTACTTTTTAATCGGTATACTATCGAGTCTCGACAGTATTCTAGATTTGCCGATCGATGAAGCGCTTGGTCAATTACCATTGACGGCCGATGTCGCGATTGCTATTTTGGAAAAAAAAGGATTGGGCGGAGAAATCCTTCAATTTGTGCTCGGTTTCGAACAATGGTTGCCGCAATCGATACACTTTAAGACTTTAACGCCAGCAATGATTAATGATGCGTATCTGGAAAGCATCAACTGGGCAAATCAAATAATGAACAACATCGAATAACCGATTCCGTGAACAAGCTCTTATTTTTATTTTTATTGATGATCCATACGCAGTTACTATCGGCGAGTGAGCTTGAGGCTATCGATATACCGCAAATGCTCGACATGAAAACCAAGCAGAATGCGCTGATCCTCGATATTCGTACAGAAAAAGAATGGGCCGAGACCGGGACCATATCTCATAGCGTAAGGCTGCAATTTTTCGATGACCGAGGCCGATACGATGCCGAACAATGGCTAAGCGAAATGGAAAAATTACGCACTTCACCGAACCAACCCGTCGTGCTGGTATGCCGTTCCGGTAACCGAAGTGAAAAAGCCGGTAATCTCTTGACGCAAAAGCTCGGTTTAGGCAACATCAATCATCTACAAAACGGTATTCAGACTTGGATTCAAGCTGGCTATGCCACCACTCAACATTGCCCTGGTTTACTGGCTTGCAAACAATGACAAACAATCTCAACACCATTACTAACCAAGCGATCGCACTCGCAGGCATCGCCCAAGCAGCCGCTTTAGTCAGGCAATTGGCAACAACCGGCAAATCAGATCCCGATGCAACCGAAGCCAGTATCGCCAGCATTCTTAAAATCGACTCGGATACGGTTGAAGATATTTATGGCGGCTTAGCCGGTATCAAATTCGGATTGGAACAACTCAACCGGCAAATGACCGGTTTCGATATCGCAGATCCCGAACAAGCACGATATGCGGCATCGCTAGTATTTCTCGAAAAACAAGTGTCGAACCGTCCCGATTTAATGGAAGTCATCGGCAAAGGCATCGAAAAAGCCCAACGGCAAAGCGAAACTTTCGGGCTTTTGCACGAAAACGTATTAGCCAACCTCGGCGATATTTATCACAATACGATCAGTACGCTACAACCGAGGATCATGGTCAACGGAGAACAACATTATTTATCGAGACCCGATATCGTCAATAAAATCAGAGCTCTGTTGCTCGCCGGCATACGCTCGGCAATCCTATGGAAGCAATGCGGCGGATCGCGTTGGAAATTTTTGTTCTTCCGAAAAAAACTACAAACGGAAGTCGAAGCACTACTCCAACGAATCTAACGAATTGCTGTATGAGTCATCTAATAATTGCCGAACATTTATACCGTTATTACGGCAACCTTTGTGCGGTGGACGATGTTAGTTTTACCCTGTCTAAAGGCGAAGTACTAGGTTTTTTAGGACCGAACGGCGCTGGTAAAACCACGACGATGCAAATGCTCTGCGGCAATCTTGCTCCCAGCGCCGGACTCATTACTATTAACGGCTACGACATACTCGATAAGCCGAAATCGGCCAAGCTGAAACTCGGCTATTTACCGGATACACCTCCGCTATACCGTGAATTAACCGTCAATGAATTCTTGCATTATTGCGCGAGACTCCATCGTCTAACGCGCGGACATATATCAAAAGCCATCCAAACGGCCAAGGAGCGTTGCGGCCTGCGAGAAGTCGCGAACCGGCTCATCGGCAATCTTTCCAAAGGCTTTCAACAACGGGTCGGCATCGCTCAAGCAATCTTGCACAATCCCGACGTCGTCATTCTCGATGAACCGACAGTAGGGCTCGACCCGATTCAAATCCGAGAAATTCGAAGCCTGATCCGTGAATTAGGCCAAGACCACGGCGTCATTCTGTCCACTCATATTCTGCCTGAAGTCCAAGAGTCCTGTACGCATGTACAAATCATTCAGCACGGCAAAATGATTTTTCACGAAACGATCGAAGAACTCAACCGGCAGATGAAAACCAGCATACTGCAAATCAAAACTCGACGGCCGGCCGATTTCAACACATTGAAAGCAATACCCGGCATATTGTCAGTCGAAGGCCTACCCGGAAACATTACGCGACTACACCACGATAATACGCAAAATCTTAACGAACATATTACCGAAACTGCCGTTCGCCTGGGCTGGGGATTAATAGAAATTACCGAAATAAAAAAATCGCTTGAAGATGTTTTTGTCAAACTGACCGAATCGAGCCGTCGTAACGTATCCTGATAATAAGAAATTTATTAACGGCATCCTGTGACTTTCTAAATAGAGTCAATATGAGTGTATTCTGGCCTTTATAATGGAGCTCCAGGCTCCACCTCTTTATTGACAGGCAAATAGACACGGAATTTTGTCCCCTTACCTAATTCCGATGTCAAATCGATCGTCCCGCCATGCTCCTTTATGATCTTATAGGACAGCGATAAACCCAGGCCCGTCCCCTGACCGACCGGCTTGGTCGTAAAAAACGGGTCGAATACTTTCCGCCTAACCTCCTCGGACATGCCGCAACCCGTATCTTCAACCTCTATCCATACCCTGTCTTGCCCTTGACCGCCCGTTCTTATAATTATTTTTCCTGATTTTTCGATGGCTTGTGCGGCATTCACCAGTAAATTCATCACGACCTGATTAATCTGTGAACCGACGCAGTTAATCGGTTCAAGCCCACCATATTCCTTGATAATTTCCGCTTTATACTTTAACTCGTTATTCACGATGTTAAGTGTTGCATCGATGCCTGACTCAATATCATGCGGACAGTTTTCGCGCTCATTCATATGCGAAAACTCGCGAAGATTCTGAATGATTGTTCTAGCTCGCACTGCCCCCTCGATCGACTCCTCGATCAATTCGGCTAAATCGACTTTAAAATTATCGTAATCCAATTCTTCTTTAAGCTTCTGGAAAAACAACACATCGGGCTGGTCTTCCGGCAATTGCCGGGAAAACTTTTCGGTCAATTCGAAAATAGACCATACCGACTGTAAGCGATCTTTTAAGCCTTCCAAATTCGCATAGACATAACTCAACGGGTTATTAATCTCATGAACAATACCGGCAGCCAGCAAGCCTAATGACGCCATTTTTTCGGATTGGAATAAAAACGCCTGAGCCTCTTTTAATTCGTTCATACGGCGTTCGACTTCGCATTTTAGCCATGCATTTTGACTTGCCAGTAAGTCGCGCTCGTTTTTTAGCGCTAATTGGCTTTTAACGCGTGCCATGACGATGCCCGGCACAACCGGTTTAACGATATAGTCGACGGCCCCCAATTGCAAACCGAATGCCTCATCGGCATGATCGTCTAGTGCCGTTACGAAAATCACCGGGATTTCGCAAAGTTCCGGTTCGGCTTTCAGTCGACGGCACACATCGTAACCGCTCATTCCCGGCATCATCACATCAAGCAATATTAAATCAGGCATGTGCTCACGCGCCAATTTCAAGCCTTTTTCACCGGATGTAGCAACTTGAACACTATAATCATCTTTTAAAACTCCAGCCATCAATTCAAGATTAGCCGGCATATCGTCGATGATCAGTATCTTTTTTTTATTATCCATGACGATTTCTCGCGTTGTCAGGCCGAATCAATTGCGGCAATTACTGTGAAAATTCGTGAATTTGCATTCATCGCTGTTTACCAAGCTCTGCTCTCTTCGTTATACATAAATTGTAGGGTACGCTGCGCGTACCAAAGTCGTGCCCTGGCGGCTCGGTTGGCACATGAACATTGCGGGGTTACCATGGTACGCACAGCGTACCCTACGCGGTTCGTTTAGCGTTAGGTGATCCGCTAATGTTAAGTGACAATAAATGGTATCGAGGTCTCATTGGTTAAGATTGCAAAAGGGTAATTTTTGACTTATGTATAACGATGAGAGCTCTGCTTGGGAAACGACACGGGAAGCGGAGCTTCCGAAACTGCATTCCCAAGCAGAGCTTGGGAATGAGCAAAACTTGCGTAATTTAGGTGCTGGGTTCACGGCATCATGTCGTGCGAGTGACCGCACTCTCCGTCACCAAAGAGCTTTCATTTGCCGTTCTTCATGAACGTTAGGATATAGATAATCCGTCATTATCGTTATCCGGTACACTTCTCAATATCCGTAAAGCCTCGTCATAATCGAACCGATCAATACACCGATTAAACATCGCAAAACGATCGCCTAAATAGACCCGCAACATCGCCGCCGATTCACGGCTTAAACTGCCGGCTTTAACATTGCTCTCATCCAATAAGCGCTCAAGGTCTTGAATGAGGCTCCTCAAGTGTTCGGGATCGACATCAATCGACTCGAAATCATCCTGTTCGGTTGCTTCGGGCAAAGACTGAATTGCCTCGACCAACTGTATTAATTCATGTTCGCATACAAGCGCCAATTTCATACAATCGTCCAGCCCGGCATCTGCCCGTAAGGCATTGTCCAATGCTTCCGCACAATCGGCAACAACGCTAGCGCCTAAAGTCGCTGCTACACCTTTAAGAGCATGTGCTAAGCGACGAACGGCTTCGTTATCGCCGGAGGCTAATTGTTTCCGTGCCAGACTCATGTCTTGCCGATGCGATTGCGCAAACATACGTAACAGCCGTCGGTATTTACCGATATCGCTATTGACCATCTGCAGCCCCTTAACCGTATCCACGCCCGGTATATCCCCTAACTCGCTTTGGCTATTCGATTTATCGGACACTACTTGAGGCTTTTCAGACAGGTTATCGTGCTCCGGCAAATCATGTTTGCCGTGCGCCAACCAACGCAACACCACGGTATAAAGCACCTCCGGAATCACCGGTTTGGCCACGAAATCATTCATGCCGGCATCTAAACAAACGCGCCGGTCTTCGTCGAAAGCATTAGCTGTCATCGCTAAAATCGGTAACGGCGCATACTCCGGCTGAGAACGAATCACCCGGGTAGCCGCCAAACCGTCCATCTCGGGCATCTGCATATCCATCAATACCAAATCGTACTGTTTCGACCGGACTTTATCCAATGCAACACGACCATTTTCGGCCGTGTCCACCGACAAACCGACACCATGTAATAATTCCAAAACGACTTCTCGATTAATCGGGTTGTCTTCCGCCACAAGTAAACGCGCGCCCGCATATCGGCGACGCAATAGATCATCGACAGCTTGGGTTGTTTCAACTTGTATCGCCGGCATCACGCCACACCCGCGACGAAGCCAAGCGGTAAACCAAAAAGTACTACCCTGCCCAATTCGGCTTTCAACGCCGACGTCTCCGCCCATCATAGCCGCAAGCCTTTTGGTGATCGCCAATCCCAAACCGGTACCGCCGTATTTTCGGGTAATCGACACATCGGTTTGAGAAAAAGATTCAAACAATAACGGCAAATGCTCTTCGGCGATGCCGATTCCCGAATCCTGAACTTCAAAACGAACTAATAAGCCTTGCTCGCTCTCTTGTAACAGTTTGGCGCGCAAGGCAATCGAACCTTGTTCGGTAAATTTCACAGCATTGCCCGCATAGTTCAACATCGCTTGCCGTAAACGTGTCGGATCGCCTCTAAGCCAATAAGGAACGCCGTCACTATCCGAAATAACCGACAAGCCCTTGAGCTTGGCTTGATCGGCAATCAACGATTTAATATGATCCAACACGGCCTCGAGCGCGAAGTCGGTTTGCTCCAATTGCAAACGCCCTGCCTCGATCTTGGATAAGTCCAAAATATCATTAATTATCGACAACAAGTGTTGAGCGGAAATCTCGATTTTAGTCAGGCGTTCACCTTGCACGGGCGACAACGGGCTTTGTTTTAATAAATAAGTCAAGCCGAGAATCGCATTCATCGGCGTGCGGATTTCATGACTCATATTCGCCAGAAACGAGCTCTTGGCCTTGTTTGCCGCATCCGCCGCGGCACGCGCTTTTTCCAGCTCCGCCGTTCGATCGGCGACCAGTTCTTCCAGATGATGACGATAGCGGTCCAATTCCTCGCCGTTATGTTTTTTGTCGGTAATATCCTCTTTGACCGACACATAATGTGTAATACGACCGTCCGGCTGACGCAGCGGCGAAACGATAGCGAACTCGATATATTCGCTACCGTCCTTGCGCCGGTTGATAAATTCGCCTTTCCAAGTTTCACCGCGCCTCATTGCATCCCAAAATTGAATGAACGTCTCACGCGGCGTCTTACCGGAGTGTAAAATTTTAGGGTTACGACCGATTACCTCGTCAAGGCTATAGCCAGTATTCGCCACAAAAGCCTGATTGACATATTCGATCTCGGCATCCAAATTAGCGATCACAATGCTTTCGGGACTCTGCTCGACGGCTTGTGCAAGCTTGCGTAACTGCTCCTCTGTTTGTTTACGCTCGGTAATGTCGCGGACAATACCGGCAGCATACCAATGCCCGTCCAATTCGACAGACGACAGGGAAAGCTCGACCAAAAACTCCTCGCCGTTTCGGCGAACGGCAGGCAATTCCAAAGTACGACCGACAACCGGTCCATCCCCTGTTTGTTTGAAATTCGATAACCCGGCTGAGGCTGAATCATGTAAACGAGAAGGCGCAATCGTAGCATGAAGCAACTTCCCCTTCACTTCGTCTTGCGTATAACCGAATATTGTCTCGGCTGCGGGGTTCCAAATAACTATCCTATCGTCTGCATCCATTAAAATAAAGGCATCCCGAATGTTCTCAACGGCCACCCGGAAACGCGCCTCACTATCGCGCAACTCTTGCTCCATCGATTTTTGCGCGGTAATATCGCGATGGCAGCCATGCTTGCCTAGATAAGCCCCGTTCTCGTCATAGATCGCCTTATTCTGATGACTGATCCAACGGATAGTGCCATTCTTGTGTACGATTCGAAATTCCAAATAGCCCGTTTTGTCTTCACTATCGCTCATCAGATAGTGTCGATATCTGTCCCGATCCTCTTCATGCACAAGCTCGTCCATGAGCTTGGCATTTTCAAGAAACGCATCAGCGGGGTAACCTGTTATTTGCGCACACCCTGGCGAAATATAATTGAATTGCCCATCAGGATCGAGCCAAAAAATACAATCCGAAGAGTTCTCAGCCAACAAACGAAATTTAGCTTCTGACTCCAACAATGCGGCATGCGCCTGTTCCGCTCTAGTTTGCGCCGCGATCGCGTCCTCCATTAAGTTCAACGCGGCAAGACGGGCTAGGCGTTGCTCCTCGAGGGCTTTCGCCTGGCTTTGCTTTAACGCGACTTCGGCTTGTTGCAGAGCGCGATGCTCTTTGACTTCATTCAAAGCGCGATGGATGGACGAAGGCAAGCGGGCAAGATTATCCTTGAGTACGAAATCGCTAACGCCTTGCCATAACAGGTCTACGGCGGCTTCTTCGCCGATCGTACTCGTCACTAAAATAATCGGCAAGTCGCCCCGATGTGCCTTGATAAACTGTAGCGTCGACTGAAAATTCATGCCGGGCACATTATAGTCGGAAAGAACCAAATCCCATTCGTTTTGCAAAGCACGCCACAACTCCGTATTGGAGCTTACGCAAAAACACACAGACGCGAGTCCATGCCTACGCAAATAGCGTTCCAACAACAAAAAATCTGCCTCGCTATCCTCGATGACAAGAATTTTTTGTACGTCATTCATGATGACTCGTTTCCTTCGACCGCAATTTCAGGCAATGAAAAGCAAAACTCAGCTCCTTTACCTGGTTGGCTATTTGCTTCGATTACGCCGCCGTGTCGATTGATGATGCGTTTAACGGTAGCCAAACCGATACCAATTCCGGGAAATTCATTTTGATGATGCAAGCGTTGGAAAGGCTGAAATAAGCGTTCGGCATTTGCCATATTGAAGCCGACACCATTGTCGGCCACACAAAAATAGCGGACGCCTTCTCTATCTCGAGCAAACACTCGAATGCTCGCCGTCTTTTGTTTAGTCGTATATTTCCAAGCATTTTCGAGCAAATTAGATATGACCGATTCGATCATGCGTTTATCGCAACAAGCATTCAGACCTTGTTCGACCCGCACATCGACATGACATCCGGGATTGTTATCGGACAGTTCGGCGAGCACGCGAACCGCCAGCGAAGAAATATCAACCCGATCGCGGCTTAACTCGCCACGGGTATTTCGCGATAACGATAATAAGCCGTCGATCAAATCATTCATACGGCCGGTCGCAACACCGATCTGTTGTAAATATTCTTGTGCCTGTTCTTGCAATTCATTCGCATAGTCTTCGATCAAAGCCCAACTCAAACCATTCAATGCTCGGACCGGAGCTCGTAAATCATGGGAGACCGCATAAGCGAAGCTATCCAACTCTCGGTTCGCCAAGGTCAGTTCGGCGGTTCTTTCCTTTACGCGTCGTTCTAAATCGGCATTGAGTCTCAGTATCTCCAGCTCATTACGCTTTCGCTCGGTGATATCCCGAGCAATCGTTGATAAAGCCACCACTTTTTTCTCTTCATCGAAAATCGGTGAAATAGTCATCGCCACATCGAACAAATTGCCATTCTTATGTAAACACTGTAATTCGTGCTGCCTGACCGATCGCCCCCTACCGACAATTTCGACTAGCATCTGCTCTTGATCGCGCTGTGCGGGCGCCATCAGCGAGAGCAGCGATTGCCCTAGAACTTCCTTTGAGGTATAGCCAAACATCGCCTCAGCGGCCCTGTTCCAATCCGTTATGACTCCATCGTCACTGCCGCCAATAATCGCATCATCGGAAAACTCGACAATAGCCGCACGAAGTATTCGTTCCTTGTGCAAGCTTAGTTCGATTTCAGACTTCGCTTGCCTTAACTCTTCTTCAACCCTTCTTCGTTCGATAATTTCAGCTTGTAATTGCTCATTGACTCGACGCAATTGCGCGGGGCTAGGTAATCTAAGCGCGTCGGGAAGCACATACCAGAGCGACACGGCTGCGCCGATCGAAATCAGAGCGGTAGTCGACTTGAAAATAACATCCAAGCCATACCAAGGTTGCCAAAGTAAGACTGCCCCGATCAGATGAGTCAGTCCGCAAGCCATGATAAACGTGGCGAACATCCACAGTACCCATTGATAAGGAAAGTCCTTGCGTCGTCTCGCGAAATAAGACAACGCGGCCGGCATGGAAAAATAAGCGAGAAAAATCAATGTTTCGCTAACGACATAAGTCATCACTAAAGGCGGCGACCAACTTAAACAATAACCGTGAGGGAGCAATCCCTTTGTTGACAGAAATTGGCTCAATTCATCGATCATGACGCCACCGAATCAAGGCTAAAAAATGGATTGTATTTAACATATTTCAATAGATCCTGGAACTTAATCTAAGATGAGTCGTTAAAGCGTGGCGTAGGTTTTACAATCGGGCGTTCTTGCCGACACGGCCGTAGATAAGCATTTCAAATGGTTAGCTCGCTCTGCCCTTGTCGCTATACCCATCGTAGATCAAAATTCGGCACCGGGGGCCAGTCAAAGGACGCCGTAAGCCCAGCACCTAAATCCAGCACCTAAATTCCATAGGTCTTTGGCAATGAATCAAAATCATGGCTTATTTAGGTGCTGGATGAATTATCCAAGACAATTAACCATGGCCAATGGGCTATGGAATTTAGGTGCTGGGTAAATACGTCCATGTAGGCTCTATGCCAGCATCCATGCTGGCAAAGCCTTTGCCAGGCACCCCGGTGCCTCCTTAGGCACTGCCGAAATTTGAAGTGCGAAAGGTATATATTTTATCGGTACGCTGCGCGTACCTCCATGCCGTTAAACACCGAATCCTTACCTAGATCGAACCATAAGGGCTTGTGTTGAAATTGGCAGGGTTACCCTGGTACGCACAGCGTACCCTACAGAGTTCCTGCGCTTGCATGATTTTGCCATCGCGCTGGAGGCCGGCAGCGTATCGAAAAAGAAATGCGCATAACGACAAGCACGGAGCGTGGTGACGATGAATACACTACAACTCCCTCCGGGAGAGTATTGAGGATATCAAAAGCTTAAGTTTTTTCACGCTAATTCCTTACCGGTTTCGTTGAACTGCGTATCTTGCTGAGAATTATCGAGAAAAGCTAGCGGATAAGGCGGACTGTGTCCTAGCCGCTTAGAAAGTTCATTGATTTTCTGCTTTAAAGCAATCATCTCGAGCTCACGCCCGACCGCCGCGCGATTAAAACGTTGCAACTCCTGATTACGATCCTCTAGCTCTTCGGTTTGCCGGCGGAGCGTCTCTTCAACGGTCTTACGAGCGGTGATATCGGTATGAGCGATAACCACGCAGTGTTCCTCTGTCTCCAATGGAGTGACTGTCATCATAAACCACCGCTGCCGTTCCGGCGAATGGCAGGCATATTCCAAGTAAAAAACTGGAACACGGTCTTCCAAAACCGCTAAAATTCCGTCTCTTGCCGTCATCGCGCCTTCGGACGATGGGCCGGTGCTTCTGTGACAAACGTCCAAATAATTTACGCCGACATCAACTGAATTAAACGCCTCTCCGGACGCCAGTCCGTTGTCCTGAGCAAAGCGCCGCCACGGTTGATTGACCGCTACAACGATTCCCTGTTTATCCAATACGGCGATATGCGCATTAACCGAGTCCAAAATCGCACGCTTAAACGCTTCGCTTTGCCGCAGAGCCAATTCTGCTTGCTTTCGTTCCGTGATATCTTGATCGAGGCCTCGAAAACCGAGCAATTGACCACCATCATCGAGAATCGGCGTACCGTGAGACATGATACAACGTAAGTGACCGTCTTTGTGCCGGTTCATGTTCTCAATGTCACGAAACGATTTACGATGGGTCTTAATTCCTGCAAACCATTCACGTAGCTTGTAGGCGTCTTCGGAGGGCATAAAATCGAAGGGTGTCTTACCTAGCACTTCATCGGGCGCATATCCAAGCATTTCGAATACGCCGTCGGATGTGTAAATGTAACGCGCGTTTGTGTCGATTTCCCAAATCCAGTCCGCAGAAACATTGGCGATATCGTAAAAACGCCGCTCGCTTTCACGAAGTGCGTCTTCGGCGGCTTTGCGCGCGCTGATGTCTAGAAAGAGCCCTATGACAGCCGGCCGGCCTTGATAGTCGAAGGCACTGCCATGCGCTTCGATATACACAGGACTTCGGTCGCGGCGTAATGCGGTAAAACGGTAATTACTGATCGAGGATACCGTTCCATTGATCAAGCTAGCGATGTTATTGGTGACTTCCTCACGATACTCAGGGCTAATTAAATCGTCGACCGCCAATGTGTCGATAATATGCTGCGTTGAGTCATATCCCAAAATCGATGCAAAAGCAGGATTGATGTAGCGAAATCGATTATCCTGAATGATATAAATACCGGCTAGCGATTGCTCCACCAATGCCCGAAAGCGCTCCTCGCTATTTCGTAACGACTGTTCCGCGTGCTTTAGCTCGCTTATGTCGCGGGAAATCCCGAAGATCCCGATGACATTGCTATCGTTATCGAACAAAGGCCCCTTAGTGGCAAGAAATGTACGTTTTTCGTTCGAAACTTCGAGATCCTCGTAGTAAGTGATGGTATGGCCTTTCTCCAATACGGCCCGATCGTTCGCGATAAGCATTTCGGCCTGTTCGGGCGAAAAAAGCACCGCATCGTCAAGCCCCAAAACATCGATGGCCCTTTTTCCGGTAAAACGCTCCGAAGCAGGGTTAAAAAGCGTATAACGACCTTCCAAGTCCTTTGCAAATATCGCATCGTTCGAACTGTCGGCAATTGCGGCTAATAAACCGAGCGCCTTCAACCGCTCCGCTTGAGCCCGTTGTATTTCTTGAGACTCGGCTAAGCGTTCCTGTTGGCGTAATAGAAAGAACCCCGTCCCAATTGTAAATATCGAGATTAAACCGGCAAGTCCCAACCAAGCCGAGTCTTGCATCGTTGCCGATCGTATTGGCGATAATTGCAATAGTTGATTGCCGAAAGATCGATATTGGCTATATGCAAATACGAATAAGAAAACGGCGACAATCAATACCGTCCAATACAAGCCTGTATTGAAATGATTATTCTCGGTATTTTCTGCAATGGTTTCCCGGTCCATCAAGCGGTGCATTAATCGAAAAAGCAGCAACGATGTGACAATAACGAAGACCCAGCCTTTAATGGTGCTGATTAACGCTATTTTATTCGGTTCGTCAATAAGCCTTGATAGCAACCTATCGGAAAAGAATATCCACAATGCTGCGCATAACGCATAAGTCAATACGACACAGATGATTTCAGCCCGGCGGTATCGACGAGACATTTTCTTATACCATTACCGAATCGCTATATCGGTCGGCGATTTCGCAAAACACATCGAAATGCTTCAAAAACACATCGACCATGACCGGGTCGAAATGACTTCCGCTCCCCGAAGCAATAATATCCTTGGCTTCACCGTAACTCATCGGCGCCTTATAAACACGCGGAGAAATCAAAGCATCGAATACATCGGCCAGCGCCATGATGCGCGCCGAAGCCGGTATGCTTTCGCCGTACAAGCCATCCGGATAACCCGAACCGTCCCATTTTTCATGATGCCAATGGGCTATTTCCTTAGCCAAAGACAAAAACTCGACTTGTCCTGCGGCTTCTTGTTCGGCCATTTCTATCGCTTCGCTACCGATACGGGCATGCGTCTTCATCACGGCCCATTCGTCAGATGTCAATGGTCCCGGTTTTAGCAAGATAGCATCGGGAATGCCAACCTTGCCAATATCGTGCAACGGCGCCGAACGACTTAATAGCTTGATAAATTTATCGGTCAGCACATCGCAAAATCCTGGGGAATCCAGCAAAGCCATGGCCAACTCCTGCACATATCCTTGGGTGCGCAAAATATGATTGCCGGTTTCGGGATCGCGCGCTTCGGCCAGATGAGCGAGAGCCCTGATACTGACTTCCTGTATCAACTCGTTTTCCGCCATACGCCGGGCAATCTCCGCCTCCAACCAGGCGTTTTGATGCGACAAGCGATCGCGCGCTTGTTTAAGCTCTAATTGAATTCGAACGCGCGCCATGACGATCGGAGGCGAAATTGGTTTGGTAATATAATCGACCGCACCGGAGTCCAAACCTTGAAGTTGCGCTTCGTCACTGTCCATCGCAGTCACGAAAATAATCGGAATATCTCGCGTGGTTGAATCGGCTCGTAAATGCTTAAATACTTGATAACCGTCCATACCCGGCATCATCACATCGAGCAAAATTAAATCGGGATGCGGCGCAGTACCGGCAATACGCAAGGCCTTCTCTCCGGACGTGGCAACGCGTACTTGAAATTGAGTTTGTAGCAAATCGCTGAGAACGCATAAATTTTCCGGCGAGTCGTCGACGATCAGTATTTTAGCGTTAGAGTTTTCCGGCATTGACAGGCTCATGGATGAGTGAAAATGGAGTAGAGCGCTAAAAACTTCCAAGCACCTGAAATTTTGTAATTATTCCCCCTCCTAATCGTTCCCACGCAGAGCATGGGAACGAGAATTGAAGGTGACTTAATAGCTACGAAATTTTCGTTAAATCTAACATACAAACGCAAGTGCCGCACAACGATTATGGATATATTTTTTGATCCGATAGGAAGATTGCTTCAACCTAGTGTCTTCCGCATACCGCTCGGCAGCCACTCAGGCGTCATATGGAGATTTCGGCTATAATTTCGTCCTTATCCGCATAAAAATTATTAAATCATTCCGCAGATGCTAACCGATAATCAAAAAGACATTCTCGAGCACTCAAATGTTCAATTAAAACATCTAAACGAAAAAAAACTATGGGCAATCGCCTCGCGCGCGACCGACGAATCGAAACTCAACGACAAGGAACTCATCGAATTCATCGAGATAGTCAATGCCTTATATCGAGGCGGCGATGCACTGATTAGCGATGCCGAGTACGACTTTACTTTTATCGCCGAACTGAAGCGCCGTCATCCGAACCACCCTTTCGTAACGCGCGTCGAACCGGAATCGGCTTTCGCCGGTAAGACGGTTGAATTACCGGTCAGAATGCTATCGACCGACAAGGCTTATAGCCAGAGCGAAATCGAGAATTGGGCCAAGCGTATCCAAAAAGCGGCCGACGAACTGGACATAGCCTTCGATTCGGTCGTTTTCAAGGTAACGCCGAAACTGGACGGCTATGCGGCCTATGACGACGGCGAACGGCTTTATACGCGCGGCGACGGCAGAAAAGGCACCGACATCACACGCGTCTTCGAGCGCGGCTTACAAGTCGCGGATAATGGCTCCCGCGGACTAGGCGTCGGCGAAATCGTCGTCAGCAAAACCTATTTTCAGCGTTACCTATCCGAGTTTTTCGATAACACGCGTAATTTTCAGGCCAGCGTCATCAAGGAAAAAGAACTGGAGCAACATGCCGAACAGGCCATCAAGGATCGGGCCGCGGTTTTTTTTCCATTTGCCATGCTCCCCGCTTGGCAAGGCAGTTGGACAGAACTTTCCGAGCGCTTCGATGAGATTGTAAAACAAATCTGGCATGCGGTAGATTATGACGTCGACGGCGTAATACTGGAAATTACCGACGAGCGAATAAAAACCCATATTGGCGCCACCCGCCATCATCATCGTTGGCAAATCGCCTACAAAGAGAATGTCGCGACAGCCGAAGTCAAAATCCTCCAAGTCGTACCGCAAACCTCGCGCTCAGGCCGCATCACACCGGTCGTCGAAGTCGAACCGATCCGCTTGAGCGGCGCACTGTTGCAACGAGCGACCGCTCACCATTATAAAATGGTCGTCGACAAAGGCATCGGTCCCGGTGCACTGATTAAACTCGCCCGAAGTGGCGAAGTAATCCCCAAAATCGAGGAAGTCATCACACCGGCCGAACCCGACCTTCCGGGACAATGCCCGAGTTGCGGCAGCGAGTTGGTTTGGGATGGCGACTTTTTATACTGCACGAACAATTTCGACTGCCCCGCCCAAGTCAGTCATTCGATAGAACACTTTTTTCGGGTACTCGGCAATAACGACGGCTTCGGCCCGGCAACGATCGCAAAGCTTTACGATAACGATATCCGAACGATCGATAAGATCTACCAACTGAACGCATCGGATTTCGAAGCGATGGGTTTCGGCCCGAAACAGTCGCAAAATCTAGTTGATCAATTGCAGCGCAGTTTGTCCGAACCGATCGAGGACTGGCGTTTTCTGGCTGCGTTCGGCGTGTTCCGAATGGGGCTGGGCAACTGCGAAAAACTGCTCGCGCACTACCGTTTACCGGAAATTTTTTCGTTGAGCGAAGAAGAGATCGTCGCGCTCGAAGGCTTCGCCGAAAAAACCGCCGATGTCGTGCTGAAAGGTTTGAAAAAAATCAAACCGTTGTTCAACCGCTTATATCGTTTAGGTTTTGCATTGAACGAAACCAAAACCCAGGAAATGCCTGAGGGACAAAGCCCTATCGCCGGCAAATCCTTGGTGTTCACCGGCACGATGCAACAAGGCTCGCGCGAGGATATGATTCGCGAAGCCAAAGCAATGGGCGCGAAAGTCGGTAGCGCGGTCAGCGGTAAAACCGACTACCTAGTCATCGGGGAAAAGGTAGGCGCAACAAAATTAAATGCCGCCGAAAAACACGGCGTTCGCATACTGAGCGAAGCCGAATATCTGGATTTGATCGGTTAATAAATTATCCCTTTGCAAATGAAAGTTCGAGGCGTGGGGAGGGTGCGGCCACTCGCCCGACAGGACGCCGTGAATACGTCCATGTAGGCTTGACGGCGGCTCCCTGCCGCCGACACCTGTCAGACGAGCAACCGCACCCTCTTCGGAACCGGCATTGTTTTTCGTATCGAAAAATTAGATAAAGAGTCCAAATCTACGAGCTATCACAGTAACTTAACCGACTTTCACAAGGCTTGGAACATAATCTTCCGGCGGCTCAAAGCCTAACAACGAGATGCAAGTCGCCGCCAGATTCGCAATACCGGCGTTTGGCACTCCGGCCAAACTCGCATGCGCCGCCCCTGAAGGATCGTAAATGATTGCCGGGACCGGATTCAACGAGTGCGCCGTTTTCGGCTTGAACTTACCTTCATCGTCGAGCACAAGCTTACCTGTCTTTTTATCCAACTCACACATGTCGTCCGCATTACCGTGGTCTGCCGAACACACCAGAATTCCGCCGGTCTTTTTCAGCGCCTCGATAATCCTGCCGATACCTTGATCGACGGCTTCGACAGCCACCTTTACCGCATTAACATCGCCGGTATGACCGACCATATCGCCATTCGGATAATTTAAGCGGATAAATTTATATTCCCTGCTCTCGATCGCCTGCACGACGGCATCGGTGATTTCGTCCGCTTTCATACGCGGCGCTTCCTCGAACGGACAGGAATCCGACGGAATTTCCACCCATGTCTCGGTCGGGAATTTGCCGGAATTATTCCCATTGAAAAAATAGGTCATGTGTCCAAATTTCTGGGTTTCGGAAATCGCCAGCTGCTTTACGCCGGCGTTCGACAAATATTCGCTCATCGTACGATCGATCGCGGGCGGCGTTACCAAATAACGCTCGGGCACACCAAGATCGCCGTCGTATTGCATCATACCCGCATATAACACATCCGGTTTCGGACCACGATCGAACTCGTTCAATTCGTCCGCTTCAAAGGCCTTGGTAATTTCCAATGCCCGATCGCCTCTGAAGTTAAAGAAGATTACGCTGTCGCCATCGACAATCGGTCCTGCCGGCGCTCCGTCACGCTCGATGACGAACGCGGGTAAATCTTGATCCAAGATGCCGGGTTTTTCTTTACGGAAGGTTTCTATCGCTTCCTTCATGGAAGCAAAGCGCCGGCCTTCGGCTTTCACATGCGTATCCCAACCGCGCCGCACCATATCCCAGTTGGCATTATAACGATCCATCGTAATGTTCATGCGTCCGCCGCCGGATGCGACACAATAATCGACGCTGCCGTCGGAATTGATCTCGTTCAAAAAGGCTTCGAAGCGCTCGACATATTCCAGCGCCGAGGTCGGAGGCACATCGCGACCATCGATCAAGGCATGAATTCGCGCCTTTTTAACGCCTTGTGCCTTGGCTTTCCGCAACATCGCTTCCAAATGATTCAGATTGGAATGCACATTGCCGTCCGAAAACAAGCCTATAAAATGTAAAGTCGACTCTTTGTTAATGACGTTTCGAATAAGCTCATCCCAAACCGACTCGGGCGCGAACATAGCCCCGGATTCGATCGCCTTGCCAACCAAGGATGCCCCTTGAGAAAAAACACGACCGCAACCAATGGCGTTATGGCCGACTTCCGAATTGCCCATGTCGCCGTCATCCGGCAAACCCACTGCAACGCCATGAGCACGTAACTCAGTATATAAGGCTTGTTCTCGCAGCCAATCCAAATTTGGGGTCGCAGATTGCAACACAAAATCGCTTTCCGGGTTTTTACCAATTCCTATACCATCCATAATGGCCAATACCAAAGGTCCCTTAGGCCCTGCAAAATCCTTATTCTTTTTTAATTCAATCATTTCAAACTCCTTTAGAGATACGCTAAGACTATTTAATTCGGTTTCAATATGAACATCGATAATGATACGTTAGCTGAATCTATCTGAATCCGCTGATAACTCATAAAGACCGCCATAGCTAACACACTTACCTATACCCATCGTAGATCAAAATTCGGCACCGGCGAGACCGTCAAAGGACGCAGTGAACCCAGCACCTAATTTCCATAGTCCATTTGCTATGGTTAACCATCTTGGGTAATTTAGGGCTGGGTGAAGCGACCATGTAGGCTCTATGCCTGCACCCATGTTGGTCCCTCACTTAGCGTTAAGTGAGGGACCGATCGCCCCGGCGCTTCCTTAAGAATCACCGAAATTTGAAGGGCGAAAGGTATTTTCAGCAAAGTTGTTTAAACTATTCCTAATTAGTTATTCTAACCTATTTATTGCAAACGCCGTAAACCATTGATTCTGCTTAGAACATTTTTCAAATAGATCCAAGTGCGTAGAATTTAATGAGCCAGGAGATTTCTATCAGTGTAGTGTATGGTTTTTTTGAATTTAAACCCAAGTGCTAACGGTCGATAAACTTTACCGCTGAAAAATGAGTGTATTTAGTTGAATTAGTGCGATAAATTTCAAGCAAAAAAAAACCGCTTTGACAAGCGGTTTTTTGAAAATCAATGGAGGCTGCGGCCGGAATCGAACCGGCGTAGATGGCTTTGCAGGCCACTGCATAACCACTTTGCTACGCAGCCATAGTATTAAATAAAAAAGCCGCGAGATTCGCGGCTTAAAAACTTATTGGAGCGGGAAACGAGATTCGAACTCGCGACCCCAACCTTGGCAAGGTTGTGCTCTACCACTGAGCTATTCCCGCATCGCTTCAATAACGAACATTATACTTGAATATTTTAGCCAGTCAACTTTTTATTGAACATTTATTGAATTGGTCCAAGCTGTTTTGCCTTGGCATTCACCTTCTGCTTCAATTTTTACGTTAGCGAAGGCATTTTTTTTGCCGAAAGCATCTTGAAAACCTAGAACAGTAACAGGTGTTCCAGGCGCCATATGTTTACATCCACCTACTCTGTCGTCTTCTTCTGTATCATCATAAGCTGCAATCGTACCCGGTACGGCAACCAATCGTATTGTGGAGTCCTTATCGTAAGCATTCGGCCCTTGTAGAACATATTTTTGACCGATAACCAAGTTTTTCATAGCCGGCCCAGATACGGAGGAACCTGACCCGCCTCCGAACATCATAATACCCAACAAGACTACGACACCGCCTACAGCACCGTAAAAAACCTTAGGTTTTTCATCCTTGAGCTTCAATGCGGAACTTAAAAAACCACCCGCCATTTTTTTTATTGATTCTGCTTTATCTTCAGAACTCTTTGAAGCTGTCTCTTTTTCAATTGTTTCCTGGGTGCTTTCCGAAGCTTGGTTATTGTTGTCTTCGCTGCTCATATTTTTCCTCTCAATCTTCTAGTTATTATAAAGTTAATAATAGGTCTCTACTCCTTATCAAACAAAGTCAGTACAAACCTAATCCCATTGTATTAAGTATTGCAATGCTAATACACTCGACTCGGACTGATCAAATTACCACGATAGCAAAAGTTTTCAAGCTTAAAATTAAGTCACTTAACTCTACTTCAATAATAATTAGAATTATCAGAGTTTTTTAGCACGCTTTAGTTAAATCCGGCCTACTCAAATGAAGTCATATCCTTTTTTGGTTTCAGTCTTTTGAGCACTTAACTCCTCGACTCTTCTACATTCGAACTGCCAATAACCCAATCCAATATTTTTTCTATCCCGGAGAATAATCGGGAACGTTTCGTTATTCATAGCCATACGAATCAAATCACCATCTTTAAGATTAAAGGACTCAAGTATGATAAAGCTTTTTTCGCTTTCTTGACTCTTAACGCCATAAATCAATGCTTTTTGAGGTAACTCGTCTGTTTCGTTCCTTGTGTAAGACTTATAAGAAACCGCAAACACTTGATTAGCCAACAATTGGATTTCAAATCCAATCTTTCCGTCAGCTTTAACTGAAGTAATTTTGTTGACAACACCTAGTGATCGTTTAGAAATCGGTGAATTTTTTTTTCTAAAACCGATTAAACTTCCGATTGAGATCATGCCTGCCTTGTTGAAGTGGCACGCCAGCGACCTTTCCGAAGCCGACTCGGCTAACATCTCATCCTCTCCTAATTTGTTCGCGGGGTCTCCGCTAAGCAAATCGTGGCATGCTTCCAATCCAATACAAAAATACCGCTCCAACCTGTCACCGAATACCGGCACGCCATGAAACTCGATTCCGGTCCATCTCGAAATCAAATAATCTAGTAATTCAGCCGGCAATAAGCCATCACCGTCTTTCACTAGCATTAATGAACTAAAACGCGCTTGCTCCTTCGAGACAAACCTGGATTTGTTTTGAAGTACTTTTATTAGCTTATTAAAACCCAAATATAAAACCGAAGAATCAGAAGGCGGAGCAGATTCCGATATAAAATGAGGTCCTTGGTCCTCATCTGTCAAAATAATGCATTGATGTGGCTGAGTCTCGAAGGGACTATGACCTATCACCAAATGAGCGCTGTGTTGTTCAATGAAATTATATACCTGCAACACCTCTTTTTGCATAAGACCCGAAGGTTCAGCCAGGCAAAGCAACAAAATTTGCCTATAGCAATCACCCACAGAAAGCCCCTGCCCTGGTTCTAAATGACTTTTAGGAACATTGGTCGAATCTTTTTTGATTTTCACGCTTAAGCGATACAGCGAATGAATATCTATCCATACCCAATCCGGAACCGGAAAATTCATTAGATAATAACTGACGACAATGTTGCTCAGACCTCTGATCGCTCTTTGAATAGACAAAGGAGCACTCTTACCTTGAAACCAACCTAAGCTTCTGCGAGTAAGCTCTTTCACAACAATCCAATAGCCGAGCGTAAATTCCTTTTCTATTGCGATCAATACGTTAAATATTTTGTGCTCGTCAGGCTCTTTCGGAAATCCCTCCTGCATTAATCTGAAACGCAAATATTCCTCTACACTGGAAACTCGAAAACTTAATATTTCCAGCGCATCGAGACGGGTCTGAGCGCTCATTGCCAGACTATTAAACTCTTTCAAAAAATCGTATATTAAACGCGTAGACAACCCGGGGTTGGCAACCGGCAGCTCATCCAACCAATGTTTCAATGCCTTTTCTTCGAATATTCTTAATCTTTCAGGAATATTCTGTTGGGCGGGTATTACTAAAAAAAAAGAATTTTTCACTGATCCCTCAGGTTTAAGCGCTCAACCAAAAACTGAAACATGTGCTTGACCCAACATCTCGTTTGCAACAAATATACAGAAAAAACGCTCGATTATTACAAATGTTTTTATACACCTTTAAAGGATTCGGTCATAAACAACTTCCCTATTTTTAATGCGCAAGGTAAGCAGGTTCGGTAACTCGATTGATAGGTGTCGTCGGCAGGACAGATTTTTGCTCCGGCAAAATCTGCATTCACCCAGCACCTAAATTCCATAGCCCATTGGTATGTCTTAGATAATTTAAGTGCAAGATACACGGCACCCCGTCAAGTGAGTTACCGAACCCGCGACAAAACTCATAGCGCCTAGAAGTTATTTTTCACAAAATCCTAAGCACATCAAATATCGGAACCGGCTTACACAGAAGCCCCGGAGTGCCGGTGGAGACTCTATGACCCCCGCTAGGATTATAGAACTTACAAGATCGTATTCACCTAGCACATAAAATTTTTAATTATAGTCAATATTCTATGAAATTCAGGTGCTGGAGGCTTGACGACAGTTCACGAACACCAAGGGTGGCGTATATTAAGGCACCAACAGTAGGCGCTTTGGCGATGCAGGACAGAAAATGCTCCTGCATTTTCTGCATTCATTACATCCCTGTAACTCAGAAACTGCCGAGAAGAAAAATTTGCGCAGCTGCCGACATTTTCGCTAACCAAACCCTCATGTCTTCATAAAGTTAGCCATTTTTAAGTATAAAGGGATTATTATTATTAAAATTATTCTGAATCCATTCCGGCAATCGACAAAAGTCTCATTTTATCCAGCGCATATTCTCGCAACGCCGATAAAATTGCTGGATCCGCTGAGCTCTCGGCCTGCAACTCCTGCAGTTTTGAACAATACTCATTAATAGTCATGCCATTGCTAACAGCACCGGTTAAACGATTAACACAATCTTTCATCCAGCGAGGCCACTCCTCCTCATTTAACGTTTCAGGATAGTTCCGGGCTCGATATCGGAAAAACATTTCCGGTAACCGCGGATCGCTGAAGTTTAAACGCAAGCTAGCTAAATCCTCAGGAAGAGTTTTATGAACTTTCTCCATTGTTTTTTTGTCACTATCGCTGAAAAAACCGCCACTGTAAATCATCAAATCAGGGTCGGCATCAGATCCCGGAAAATCCGTTTCAAAGACATGGGTAATTTTTTCTAAGATATTAGAATCGTTGCGGATTTTATCAATATACCGATAGCAACGATCGATATCTAAATTAAGCCTCACTGCGTCATCAGGCCTTATGACTGCTATCGGCGCCAGAACAGGGCATTTGTTGACATGCACGGTTTTTAGCGGAATCCGTTCGACTCCTTCCGGAAGATCTTTTATAGCTGTAAAAATTCTTTGCTTGATTTCATCGACAGACAAATTAAGCAGAATTTCAGGATCACTAGAAAGATCATAAACCACGATTCCATTGTTATTGCTCGGGTGCCGACAAATAGGCAGAACCACGGCCATACAATGATTTCTGACAGCGTATTTTCCTGAAATGTGAACAACCGGTTTAAAGCTGCCTGTTTGCAACAAACGGTTTGCAGCAGATTTAACTCGATTATCAAAAAGAAAATTAAATAGTTTCGGTTGCGACTCTCGAATCAGTTTAGCCACGGCTATCGTTGCGTAAACATCCGACAAGGCATCGTGAGCCATCGCATGCTCAATACCATTAGCCTTAGTCAATTCTTCCAACCGAAAAGTAACCACACCCTGTTCGGTTACCGGCCACTCAATACCGCCGGGACGAAGCGCGTAAGCGGCTCGGGCTACATCGATTATATCCCAACGCGAATTACCGTTTTGCCACTCTCGTTGATAAGGGTCGTAAAGGTTTCGATACAAAGTATTGCGTGTGACTTCATCATCAAAACGAATATTGTTATAGCCTAGAGTGCAAGTATTAGGCTGAGAAATTTCACGAGAAATCGCTTCGATAAACTCAGCCTCGCAAATGCCTCTTGCTTCAGCAATTTGCGGAGTAATGCCTGTAATTAAACAGGCAACGGGATCGGGAAGACAATCGAGTGCGGGCTTGCAGTAAATGACAAGCGGATCGCCTAAAACATTGAAATCATAATCGGTGCGAATTCCGGCAAATTGAACCGGCCTATCGCGCCTAGGATCTATTCCGAACGTTTCGTAGTCATGCCAATAAAAAGTCCGTCCGGTCACAATGGATCGACAGCCTATTAAAGATTGACCAGGGCTTTCAGCACATCGGTCCGACTGACAACGCCAACAAGTTCAGAATCTCGAAAAACAGGAAAACTTCTAATCGTAGAATCCTTGAACTTAGCCGCAATGTCGACGATGCTCGCATCCGCATCGACCGAAACAATATCCGTGGACATAAATTCGGAAACCTTACCCGCCGAACCTTGGTTATAAGCCGATTCCAATACGACCTTCATGCTATCCTTTTCGGAGAACATACCGACTAACTTGCCTTGACCGTTTATCACGGGAGCACACGTAATTTTATGGGAAAGTAATTGTTTAATTGCTTCAACGACATTGGCATTTTCCTTGAGTGTGACCATATTTCTTTTGGTCATATAATCGGCAACAGTAATTTTAGCCAGCATGGATTAACTCCTGATTATGGTTATTATTATACTTCGCGCGGCCACTTTTGCGGATTTCTGACGCGCTCTTTTGTCCGGTATCTGCGTTACGAAAACAGTTACATAGCTTGCTATGCGCCTGTTTTCGCGCCTTGCTACCGAACAAAATAGCTTTGCCATAAAAACCGCAAACATGACCGCGCGAACTATATCAACAAAAGGAACCATTACACACAAACACAAGTGTTAAACTTGTCCTTCCGCTTCCATTTTTTTTCTTTTATCACACTTTTTAATGCAAACGCAATCGCCTTTATTAGCCCCGCCGCACGAGCCCTTGATAGCTTTTCTTCCAAAAATAACGCCCACTGCCATTATCGCAATAACAATGAGCATAAATACAAATGTTACTAAAAAATAAGTCATTGTCCCTCCTTAAAATAATCGCGATACGCAGAGGTTGATGTTTCACTGAACCCCTGCGCGGTTTTAGTCATAAATAAGACAGGAAGATGTAGTTGCTCTGCCAATCGTAAACCGTCTTCAGCGCCTAAGACCATAAAGGCTGTTGCCCATGCATCAGCCTCCATCGCGGTTTCGCTCAATACCGTTACCGAGGCAAGATTATGATTGATAGATTTTCCCGTTCTTGGATCGATTGTATGTGAAAATCTGACCCCTTCTACTTCAAAATAGTTTCGGTAATCTCCGGAGGTCGCCACCGACATATCGGTAATCGATACGATTTTCTGTATCATTCGCTGCTCTGAAGACGGCTTTTCTATAGCAATACGCCAAGCATTACCATCCGGTTTGCGTCCTCTCAATCGAAGCTCGCCGCCAATTTCAACTAAATAATCTTTAATACCTAGCTTTTCCAACAGCAAACCAACTTGATCGACCCCATAACCTTTAGCGATCGCTGATAAATCAAGATAGAGATCAGAATGATTTTTTTTGATCGATAATGGTTCGTCTCTTAACTTCAGATTCCGATAACCGATTCGACGCATCGCAAGAAGAATCGCTTCGTTCGAAGGTGCCTGAAACGATAAAGGATCAGGACCGAAGCCCCATAAATTGACTAACGGACCAACCGTAATATCAAAGGCGCCCTCCGTCAAGTCACTAATGCGTTTAGCTTCGGCCAAAACACTGTAAAGAGCCTCGGAAACCGGTTGCCATTCGACAGAGTCGCTGTTATTGATTATCGATAATTCTGATTGCGGCCGATAGGTAGACATCTGATCGTTGACGAGTTCCAGCAATTCTTTAATCTCAATGTTAAGCTGGTTGGTTTTGACCCCGTCAGGCAACACCGATGCTTTGATGCTGAAACTGGTACCCATCGTTTGACCGGTCATCTCGAAAGGGAAAACCGGTTTACTAGTCCCCTGATCATCACAGCCCACCAATAAAAAAACGAGGACCAGGAAAATCCCGAATCCTCGTTGATTTTGTTTTACATTCATAGATCTTTTTTTCATCCCCTCCCGAAAGACTCGGGAGAGGTGTTTGCCTTTAAATTATCAACCGCCGAAATCATCCAAGAAGATACTTTCAGGTTCAACTCCGTTTTCCAACAGCATGTTGATAACCGACGAGTTCATGATTGGAGGCCCGCACATGTAGTATTCACAATCTTCCGGTGCCGGATGGTTTTTAAGATAATTTTCATACAACACATTGTGAATAAAGCCTGTGTACCCGTCCCAGTCATCGTCAGGAAGGGGATCGGACAACGCGACATGCCATTCGAAGTTATCATTCTCGGCCGCCAGCATGTCGAAGTCTTCAACATAGAACATTTCGCGCTTACTGCGCGCACCGTACCAGAAGGTTATCTTGCGTTTCGACTTTAATCGGCGTAATTGATCGAAGATATGCGAACGCATCGGAGCCATACCTGCGCCACCGCCGATAAAAACCATTTCCTTATCGGTATCTTGCGCGAAGAATTCGCCGTAAGGACCCGAAATAATACACTTATCGCCTGGTTTTAAATTAAAGATGTAGGATGACATGATGCCTGGCGGAACGTTTTCAGGTGCTCCCGGTGGCGGCGAGGCGATCCTGACATTTAACATGATTTCCTTTTCCTCAGGATAACTTGCCATCGAATAAGCTCTCAAGGCAGGCTCTTTGACTTCGGAAACATAACGCCAAAGATTGAATTTATCCCAATCTTCACGGAAACGTTCTTCTACAATGAAATCTTTGTATTTTACGACATGAGGAGGACATTCAATTTGAATGTAACCGCCTGCGCGGTAATTGATCGCTTCACCTTCCGGCAAATCTAAAACCAATTCTTTAATAAACGTCGCAACGTTATGATTCGACTTGACAGTGCATTCCCATTTTTTGACGCCGAAAACAGAATCTTCGACTTCAATTTTCATGTTTTGCTTTACCGTTACTTGGCAAGACAGACGTTCGCCTTCTGCCGCTTCGCGTTTAGTGATATGAGAACGTTCAGTCGGTAAAATTTCGCCGCCTCCTTCAGATATTTTCACACGGCATTGCGCGCATGACCCGCCGCCGCCACAAGCCGAGGGAACGAACAATTTGTTGTCCGCTAACGCGGTTAATAACTTGGAGCCGACAGGAACATGAATCAATTTTTCATCGTTAATGAGAACTTCAACGTCTCCCGAAGCCACCAATTTACTCTTTGCGCCAATGATCACGAAGACCAGCGCAATCACGATAACCGTGAAAATAATAATTCCTAATGCAATTTCCAGCATTACGATACCTTTTTAAAGTTGGATTCCAGAAAAAGCCATGAAGCCAAGAGACATCAGACCCGCGGTAAGAAAAGTGATGCCAAGACCTTGCAGGCCCCCCGGTATATCACTGTATTTGAGCTTTTCGCGCACGCCGGCCATGACCGTAATAGCCAATGCCCAGCCGAAACCACTGCCGATTCCGTAAGTGACACTTTCGCCCAGACTGTAATCGCGCTCGATCATGAACAAACTGCCGCCAAGAATCGCACAGTTGACCGTAATCAACGGCAAGAAAACACCCAAGGCATTGTATAAGGCCGGAAAGAACTTATCCAAAATCATTTCCAGGATTTGAACCAGTGCGGCGATCATACCGATGCAGCTCAACAACGATAGAAAGCTCAAGTCGACGCCGGTAATCCCTAGCCATGACAACGCATCTTCTTTCAACAAGCTGTGATAGATAATATTATTGGCCGGAACTGTGATAGTTTGCACGACCATCACAGCAATACCAAGACCCATCGCGGTAGAAATCTTTTTCGAAACCGCCAGGAATGTGCACATCCCCAGGAAAAACGATAACGCCAGGTTTTCGATGAAAACCGCTTTAACAAACAAACTGATATAAGCTTCCATTAGTGATGCCCTCCTTCACCGTGAGCAATCGGCATGATTTCAAATTCAACATGCTCGCGTTGCTCGGGCTTGAATTGACGAAACACCCAAATGATCATTCCGATAATAAAAAACGCGCTAGGCGGCAACAGCATCAAACCATTCGGATCGTACCAACCTCCATCTTTGGTCAATTCGAAAATTTCGATACCAAGAAGTTTGCCGGAACCGAACAATTCACGGAAAAATGCGACAATAACCAAAATCAAGCTATAGCCTAGTCCATTACCGATGCCGTCCATAAAACTTTCCAGTGGCGGGTTTTTCATCGCATAAGCTTCGGCACGCCCCATCACGATACAGTTAGTGATGATCAAGCCGACAAATACCGATAATTGCTTGCTGATGTCGTAAGCAACCGCCTTCAATATTTGATCAACAACAATAACCAAAGACGCGATGATCGTCATTTGCACGATGATCCGGATGCTGCTCGGAATATGATTCCGGATTAAACTGATTGATGCGCTTGAACACGCCGTTACCGACGTCAAAGCAATCGCCATGATCAATGACGTCGACATTTGCGACGTCACCGCCAGAGCCGAACAGATACCCAATACCTGAAGGGTTATCGGATTTTCGTTAATTAAAGGTTTAATTAAAACCTTTTTAGTTTCGCTCGTTAATATTGCACTCATGATTAACCCCTACCCGTCTGTTCTGACTTTATCTAAATAGGTAGCAAAGCCTTCTTTGCTCATCCAATACTTAACCAGATTGGACACACCCACGCTGGTTAAAGTGGCGCCGGCTAATCCATCTACTTGGTATTCGGAGCCCGGCTTGTTGGTATCGACCGTACCTTTGACCAATTTCAAAACAGGCTCACCGGCATCGTTGTAAACTTTTTTACCTTGCCATAAAGCTCGCCAATTTGGATTGACCACTTCACCGCCCAAGCCCGGCGTTTCAGCTTGGTCGTAAAAGTTGATGCTTTGCACGGTTTGACCGTCAGCTTCCAGCGCTAAAAAGCCATAGAGCGTCGACCATAAACCATATCCGCTAACCGGCAGAATGATCGATTGTATTTCTTCGCCTTTCTTGACCAGATAAACTTTAGCAATCTTGGCTTTGGCCTTGATACTGGCAATATCTTCTTCCGGCGGAATAGCGATACTTAGCTCAGGATCCTTAGTCGCTTTCCGTTGATCGTAAGTCGCAACATCGATGCCCTCGACATAATCGCCGGTCTCCAGATCAACCAACTTAGCCTCGATTTGCTGATCAAAAGCAGCATTGATATCGACGCCCTCTTCCAGCAATCCGGCTACATCCAGGATATTCTTTTTCATATCCAGGGCTTTGTTATTGGCTTGCATTGGCCTCAGCGCAACCGCTGCAATAGAAACCAATATCGCGCAAACAAAACAAACCCATAACGCAATCGCAAGAGTCTTCTCGAGACTATCGTTGCTCTGCGCTAAAACTTTATCCGCGTATATCTTGAATTTTTCGTAGTGTTTACAATCTTTTAGATTAGGCATGACGCTTCACCCTTCTTCTAATGTTTGCCTGAACGACAAAGTAATCGATGATAGGCGCGAACATGTTCGAGAATAGAATCGCCAGCATGATTCCCTCGGGAAACGCCGGATTCACTACTCTGATCAAAACCGTCATAACACCCACTAACATTCCAAAAATCCAGCGACCGGTATTAGTCATCGCTGCACTTACAGGATCGGTAGCCATGTAAACCATGCCAAAAGCGAAACCGCCGACAGTCAAATGCCAATACCATGGGAAAGCAAACATAGGATTGCTGTCGCTGCCGATAAAATTGAATAGCGATGACATAATCAGCATGCCGAGAAACACGCCGCCCACAATACGGTAAGAAGCGATACGGGTGTAAAGTAAAAATGCACAACCAATCAAAATAGCGACTGTCGAGGTTTCACCCAAACACCCTGGCATGAAACCGAAAAAACTTTGCATCCAGCCGTAACCGGCCTCATGCACGGCATCCAGGCCACCTGACGCAGCCAAACCTAAAGGCGTAGCAGCCGTGTAACCGTCAACCGCAACCCAGACTGAATCACCTGAAATCGATGCCGGATAGGCAAAGTATAGGAATGCACGTCCAGTCAACGCAGGATTTAAGAAGTTTTTACCGGTACCTCCGAAAACTTCCTTGCCGATTACTATTCCGAACGAAATACCCAGCGCGACCTGCCACAACGGCATGTCCGGCGGCATGATCAGGGTATAAAGCATCGACGAGACCAAGAAGCCTTCGTTGACCTCATGACCACGCACGGTCGCGAACAGAACTTCCCAAACACCGCCGACAGCCAGGGTTACGATATAAATTGGCAAAAAATACAGAGCACCATGAATCAAGTTGGATAACGGATTATATGGGCTATAGCCGAATATCATCATTGGCAGACTACGCCAGCCGTCCGCTTTTTCTAGCCCCATCGCTTCCATCGCGACATTCGCTTGATAACCTGTATTATACCAAGCCATTAGGATACAAAAAAACGTTGCAATAACGACAAACGTCATCGTACGTTTCAAATCATTACCGTCTCGAACATGAGTTTTACCGCGCGTCACCTCGGCGGGCGTATATAAAAAAGTATCGACCATCTCGTAGAGACCGTAGTACTTCTCTAGCTTACCGCCTTTGGTAAAATGCGGCTCTATGCTGTCTAAAAAATTTCTAGCCGACATTAGCCTTCCTTCTCGATTTTAGTTAAATTCGCTCTCAGAACCGGACCGAACTCATGTTTACCCGGATCGACAAAGGTAAACAGAGCCATATCTTCCTCGTCTAACTCCAAACAACCTAGCATTTGCGCTTGATCCGTATCCCCGACAACCAAAGACTTTAGCAATGGCGTTGGCAAAATATCCATCGGCATCACGGATTCGTAGACGCCAACCGGAACAATCGCCCGATTACTGCCGTTTTTATTCGTCGTCAACGGAAACTTACGTCCACTATTTCGGTCTTTACTGGAGGTGTAGACATTGAGGGCCGAATATTTATCCTTGCCCGGAACGATCCAACCGAAGAACTCACGGTCACGACCTTCTTTCAACACCGAAACTTGGTTGCTGTAATAACCCAGATAGTCCGACCAGTCGGCCGCTTTGTGGCCATAGATGACCGAACCGGAAATCACACGACTTTCCCCGTCCATCAGCTCTCCAGCAACGAGTTCGCTGAGACATGCACCGACACGGGTTCTAAGCAATCTTGGTTTTTTAGCGGTAGGCCCCGCCAATGAAACCACTCTTTCAACATTCAATTTACCGGTCGTGAACAACGCACCGATTGCCATCACGGCTTGATAATCTAAATGCCAAACCGATTTATTAGCGTTGACAGGGTCAATAAAATGAATGTGAGTGCTTGGCAAACCGGCCGGATGCGGGCCTGAGAACTCGGCAACTGTAATGGAAGACGCGTTTCCGGTCGGTATTTCGGCACCGTGAGCTTTACAAACATAAACTTTGCCATCGGTCAACTTAGCAATCACTGCCAGGCCGTTGCTAAAGTCGGCAGAGCGTTCCTGAATGATTACTGACGGATCGGCGGCCAATGGATTGGTATCGATTGCGGTCACAAAAATCGAGCTAGGAGTGCTATCGATTGTCGGCGTTTTACCATAAGGACGCGTTCTCAACGCAACCCATAAACCGGAAGCGATGAGATTTTCCTTGACTTGATCGGTTGATAAACCGTCCAATTCGGAATCTTTATATTTAGCAAACGATTCTGCTTCGTTACCTTTCAGCTCGATGACAACCGATTGCAAAACGCGCTTGGCTCCGCGGTTAATTGCCTTGACGATACCGGCACCGGGCGATGTAAAATTGACACCTGGATTTTTTTTATCGGAAAAAAGCACCTGACCGAGTTTGACTTTGTCACCCTCGGCTACCATCATGGTAGGCTTCATTCCCACATAATCCATCCCCAGAACGGCAACCGACTTAACCTTATTACCGTTTTCTATTATTTGTTCGGGCTCTCCCGTGATCGGAAGATCCAAACCTTTTCTTAAATTAAATTGCATAGTAAATAAGCCTGCTCTCCAGACATATCGCGGCGAACAACCCCCTTATTCGAAACAGCCGTAACAAGAGGCACTTGAAGACGTAAACCGAGGCATTAGACCATAATTTCGTGCCGTTCTCAAGATCGTTAAAATGTCTATTGAGTCAACACACTGTCACCTATCGAACACAATTCGGCTTACTGTTATGAATTGAAAATTTGCGAAACAATATTAAAAAGCAAAAAAGCCGTTACATACCAAGTATGTAACGGCTTTTTTGTATCGAATCGACGCCATATGAAAAGCACACCATCAAAGTGTTATATCACTTATACCCATCATAAATCTAAATTCGGCACCAGGCACCTCTTTAGGCGCTGCCGAAATTTGAAAAGTGCGAAAGGTATAAAGATCTTTAATGCTAATCAGAGTAACAAAATACCAAAGTCATTAGGCGCCTACTTCATTTAAGGATTTAGTGAAAAATAACTTCCTGGAGCTATGAGTTTTGTAGCGAGTTGGGTAACTTGCTTGACAGGACGCCGAGAACCTAGCACCTAAATCACACAACATAGTTAACCATAGCCAATGGAATTTAGTTGCTGGGTGAATACGTCCTTGCAGGCTCTTTGCAATCTCCAAGGACGGCATGAATGCAGACTTTGCAGGAGCAAAAGTCTGCCCTTCAACCGACACCTGTCAATCGAGCAACCGAACCTGCTTACCTTGCATTAAAAATAGAGAAGTTATTTATGACCGAATCCTAAGTAGGATATCAATGTATCGAAAGCATATTATCCAATGCTTTTTTAGCTAGGACGGACTCTCGTTCCGGCACCGATATCCGATTAACGACATGTCCTTGGACCAGATTTTCCAGCACCCAAGCCAAATGCTGCGGATCGGTTCGGAACATCGTAGAGCACATGCATACCGTCGGCGACATAAAATGCACATTTTTGCCTTGACCTTTACATTCGTCGTGCAATCGATTGACCAGATTCAACTCAGTTGCAACCAGCCAACGTGTACCGGGCTCGGCCTCACGCACGATCTTCAAAATCGCTTCGGTCGAGCCTATGTATTCGGATTTTTGGCAGACTTCAAAACTGGCCTCGGGATGCGAAATCACATGCGTTTCGGGATGTTTTTCCAGGAACCGGTCGATATGCTCGGGCTTAAACATTTGATGAACCGAACAAAACCCTTTCCAAAGAATCATTTTTGCATTTCGTATTTGTTCCTCGGTCAGGCCCCCCATCGGCTTATCGAAATCCCAGGTTACCATTTCCTCAAGTGGAATGCCCATCCGATAACCGGTATTACGTCCTAAATGCTGATCAGGAAAAAATAACACCTTCTCGCGTCTAGCAAAACTCCATTCAAGAATTTTTTGCGCGTTCGACGATGTACAAACAATACCGCCATGCTCACCGCAAAATGCCTTTAAATCGGCTGCGGAATTAATGTATGTGACTGGCGTCACCATGCTATCCGGATCTAAAACCGACGACAATTCTTTCCAACATTTATTGACTTTGATGACATTAGCCATATCGGCCATAGAACAACCGGCCGCCAAATCGGGAAGAATTGAAATCTGGTCGGGCCGAGACAGAATATCGGCGACTTCGGCCATGAAATGCACACCGCAAAACACGATATACTCGGCTTCGGACTCTGCCGCATTACGCGACAACTTCAATGAATCCCCGCTATAGTCAGCATGTTTGAACACTTCGTCACGTTGGTAATGATGCCCAAGAATGACACAGCGCGAACCGAGCTTTTCCTTCGCGGCTACGATACGCGCATCGCATTCGTCATCATCGAGAAGCGCATAATCTTGGATTGCTAAGGCTGTCGCAGACATTTTTATCACTCAAATTTTGTTAGGGTGCACAGCGCGCACCGTTTTTAAACTTCATTCGCTCTATTCAACACATAAAACTAGCGACGCATACGAACCGACAAACATACTTCGGCTACACACTTAAGCCGGGACGGTTTAAGCTTTGTTCGCTGAGCGGAGTCGAAGCGAACTAAGCGATTGGCTCCGACTCCGCTCAGCCAGCAGCTCGATTGATCCGCTTAAACGAAAGGTTAATCTGTCCCGTTTAAAATGGGAGATCCACAATTCGAGCAACGTTAATCTTGCTTTTCGTCTTTTCCTGCCGGTTTACGCAATTTGATACCCAATTCCTTCAATTGTTCCTCGCTGACGAACGCCGGGGCATTGAACAAAGGACAAGCCGCAGTCTGTGTTTTCGGGAATGCAATCACATCGCGGATCGAATGCGCGCCGGTCATCAGCATAACTAGACGATCCAAGCCGAAAGCGATACCGCCATGAGGCGGCGCACCGTATTTCAATGCATCCAACAGGAAGCCGAATTTCTCGCGCGCTTCATCGTGGCCTATTCCGAGAATCGCGAATACGATTTGCTGCATGTCGGTCCGATTAATCCTAATCGAACCGCCTCCGACTTCGGTGCCGTTCAGCACTAAGTCGTAAGCACGCGACAAAGCATGGCCCGGATCGGCTTTCAATTCCTCAATCGAACAGCTCGGCGCCGTGAACGGATGATGAATCGCGGTATAGCGTTGAGCCTTATCGTCCCAAGCAAACATAGGGAAATCGACGACCCATACCGGTTTCCAATCGCCATCGAGCAAGCCGCGATCCAGGCCCAACTTAACCCGTAAAGCACCCATGGCTTCATTGACGACATCGGCCTTATCGGCACCGAAGAAAATCAAATCGCCGTTTTGCGCACCGGCTTTAGCCATCACCTTGGCCCAGACTTCATCAGGCGCAAATTTAACAATCGGCGATTGCAGACCTTCGACACCAGCCTCCAAATCATTAACTTTAATATATGCCAGTCCTTTCGCGCCATAAATTCCGACGAATCGAGTCAAATCGTCAATTTCCTTGCGACTCAACTCGCCACCCTCAGGCAAGCGCATCGCAACGACACGCCCATGAGGATCGTTGGCAGGCCCTGAAAACACTTTGAAATCGACTTCACGCATTTCTTCGGCAATATCGACTAATTCCAGAGGTATACGCAGATCCGGGCGATCGGAGCCGAATCGACGCATCGCCTCGCTATAACTCATAACCGGAAACGGATCGGCCAAATCAACATTGATGATATCCTTGAACAAACAGCGAATCATCTGTTCCATAATCGCCATAATTTCATGTTCGTTCATGAACGAAGTCTCGATATCGAGCTGCGTGAACTCCGGCTGTCGGTCGGCGCGCAAGTCTTCGTCTCGGAAACACCGTACCACCTGGTAATAGCGCTCCATGCCGGCAACCATCAGCAACTGTTTATAGAGTTGCGGCGATTGCGGCAAGGCAAAAAAGGCGTTTTGATGAGTGCGGCTCGGTACGATGTAATCCCTAGCACCTTCCGGCGTTGCTTTGGTCAAATAAGGCGTTTCGATTTCGAAAAACTCCTTATTATCGAGGAACTGACGCAAATTGCGCGTCACATCGCGGCGCACCTTCATTTTATGCTGCATCTCAGTGCGGCGAAGATCGATATAACGGAAACGCAGACGCATTTCCTCATTGACTTCGATTTCGCTTTCGATTGGAAACGGCGGCGTTTCGGATTCGTTCAAGACTTCGATGCTTTTACCCAGCACCTCAATCTCACCGGTTGCCATATTCGGATTATGCGTACCCTCAGGACGGTCTCGAACAATACCTTCGATACGTAAAACATATTCGCTGCGTACGCTTTCGGCTATTGAAAACGACTCCGGCGCATCGGGATCGAATACCACCTGTACCAAGCCGGCACGATCTCTCAGGTCGATAAATATAACGCCGCCATGATCCCGGCGACGATGCACCCAGCCGCATAAAGCAACCGATTGTCCTAAATGTTGGGTATTCAATTCTCCACACTTGTGGCTACGCATAACTCTTCTCGTATTAATCCAAAAAATTCGCCGATATTACTTTCTTACACCCTGTTATGCAAGCCGCCGTTATTGGGCAGAACAAGCACCGCTGGAGCATCCGCCGTCAGTTGAAGCACACGACGCAGGCGCAGAAGCCTCGCCGGCGACATTTTTCTTATTGCCGCTTTTAAAATCGGTTTCATACCAACCGCCTCCCTTTAATCTAAAACCGGCCGCGGAAATTTTTTTCATCAACTCAGGCCGACTGCAGGCAGGACAATGAACCAAAACAGGATCACTCATTTTTTGTAAAGCCTCATGCTCATGACCGCAGGCTTGACATTGATATTCGTAAATAGGCATTTTCGACTCCGTAACAAGAAATAATTGCCAAAATAAGGGCACGATTTAATTTTTCAAGCCCTTAAGGTAAAATCATCGTTTATAAAAATACGCGCATTATAATGAATAAACTCACCATTACCCAGCCCGACGATTGGCATTTGCATATCAGAAACGGCGAGATACTCAAAACCGTACTGCCGCATACCGCTAAACGCTTTGCAAGAGCCATCATCATGCCCAACTTAAAGCCTCCGGTGACGACGGTCCGACAAGCCTTGCAGTATCGCAATGAAATTTTATCGGCCCTCCCCTCGGGGTCTGACTTCACGCCGTTGATGGCGCTTTACCTGACCGGATCAACTACTATCCAAGACGTCAAACAAGCCGCCGAATGCGAACACATCTATGCGTTTAAACTATATCCGGCCGGCGCGACGACTAACTCCGATGCCGGCGTCGCCGACCCGAAGACGATTTATCCGATTTTCGAGGCAATGCAACAATTCGATATACCATTATTAATTCACGGCGAAGTCGTCGATCAGGACTGCGATATATTCGACCGGGAACGCGTGTTTATCGAGCGCACGCTCAACGATATTACTCGCCAATTTCCTAATTTACGTATCGTACTCGAACACGTCACGACAAGTGATGCGGTCGAATTCGTAAAATCGGAACCGAATACGATTTCGGCAACCATTACGCCGCAGCATTTGCTTTACAATCGCAATGCGATGTTAGTCGGCGGCATAAAACCCCATTACTATTGCCTACCGATCTTGAAACGAGAACAACACCGCCAGGCTCTGGTCGCTGCCGCAACCGGCGGCAACCCAAAATTCTTTTTGGGCACCGACAGCGCTCCACACCTAACCGGCTCAAAAGAAAATGCCTGCGGTTGCGCCGGATGTTTCAGCGCTCATGCAGCGATCGAGATGTATGCCGAAGCCTTTGATAAAGCCGGTGCTTTAGAAAAATTGGAAGGGTTTGCAAGTTTTTTCGGCGCCGATTTTTACCGATTGCCCAGAAACACTCGTTCGGTCACATTGATTAAAGAGCCTTGGCTCGTACCTGAATCTTACGGGCATGGAGAAATTAATATCACGCCGCTTAAAGCCGGCGAACCGTTAGCTTGGAAGCTGGAGACCTTCTGACTCTGACAGTTTACACCATCAAGCATTTCCCCATAGGCGCCAACTTAAAGCAAAAACGCGTCATTCCGTCAGGGATGGCAATGCGTAGCTTAACATCCATGTAACCAGGATATCGGCAATCCATGCCGATTTGACGAATAAAGCGGCAAATGCACCATAGAATAAGCACTAAGCTGACGCTTATGGAAGCATTTCCCTCGGTTAAAACCTTTTTTACAATTAGGAAAGTTTCTTCATCTCATCCATTTTGTCGTAATCAACCCCGACACTTACGATAAAACTAGTCGCTTGTTCAATATTCATTTCGGACTTTACCACTCTGGATTGATGCACAATGACCGTAAAACCTGAAGTCGGATTCGGCGACGTCGGCACAAACAACACGTACTGATCATCCTGCTTATTAGTCACATATGCTGGAACCCAAAGTCCTTCTTTAGGATATTCGATATAAACCACCTCGCGCGCTTCCTTACGCTCATGCGAAGAAAACATATTAATGACTTTCTTAGTCACCCGATAAATGCTATTCAACAGCGGAATTCTATCGATAATAAAGTCGAACGCCGCAATCGCCCAAAATTTTCCTTCCTTAACGATTTTATGCCCAATCATCGATAAGATTAAAAAACTAACCGCAAAAACCATCAACGTATACAAGTAGTTATCGGCATAACCGTATACCATCCTAAAAAGGTCGGACACCCGATCTTTTACAAAATTGACGATCTGCAAAATGATCACAATCGGAATAACCGCGAAAATTCCGATCAAAAAATTATTTAAAATTGCCTTGAATTGTTTATTCATCATGCCCCCTTTTAATTGTTATACTTCGTGCGGTCATTTTTACGGCTTTTATGACAATGCTATTTTGTAATGGCAGACCATAAGACTTTGGTGGTTCTTTGTTCGGCACTCGTAGCCTTATTCAGGCAACAAGACTACAAAGACTTCCAAATCAATACGGCGCCCGAAACCCCCAAAAATACCGCAAAAATTTTAGCGTACTTTTCGTTATCGATGTTCTTATAAAGCATTTCCTCAGTCAACAAAAATACCACCACGGCAATTTGCAGCAATGACACATTATCGGCATAAGAAATCACGTACTCATGCTTGACAAAAAATAACGTCAAAATCTGAAACACTGCGAACATGCCATAACAAACCGCAACAGTCGACCGAGTCTGATTTTTTTCATACTTTTTGCTATGCACCATCGCAGTCAATAATGAACCGCCTAAATTGGTCAAGCCATGCACGATGCCCATCGAAACCAAATAAGTTCTTTCGAAACTGACCAATTTTTGGATTATTTTATTGACGGCGCCGACTGCGTCCTTAAGCGCAACGAAAATTAAAAACACCCCAATCAATACGCCGATATTGATTCGAACGCTAGTCACGATAAATAAAAACACCACGACGAATGGAATGCTGTATTTCAGTACATTCTTGACAAAGTTGACATCGATAAAATGATGATGTTTAACCAACTGTAATAAGTTGATGGCAATAGAGATCGGCAACAAAATCTCAAGCGCATTGATAAACTGATAGCCCAATAGCAATAACAAGGGCGTACCAAACAATAAAACGCCCACGCCAAAAATCGACTGAATGACGGTCGTCGCTATAGTTGCCAGTAAAATATCCAATGGCATCGATATCTCCTTTTTATTTTTATTAATCTCGGCATTATATACCGATAATTAAGAAATGAATTCAAAAGGTTCACTGCACTAAAGCCTAAAGCCTTCATGTCATGTAGCCATTTTTGTAAATCGGATAACGAGCCCAAAAGTCAGCGATAGGATATATTTTTAGAATGGAAATCGCCGTTTTGTATTGCCTTTCTTTTAAGAGGTATATAATAAAACCCAAAAATTGAACAGCTAATTAAGGTGGTAATATGCATGTACAAACCTCAGCAGTGCGGAAGAAAATATCATACAGAGAAAGAAACACAGTGCCGAATTTAAAGCCAAAGTGGCGTTAAAAGCCTTTAAAAGGCGAACAGTGTGGAACCAATCAAAGAATTTGTCATACAACGCACCAAAGCCGGAGAGTGTACCTGCGGAATTAGAAACCCTTCAGGTCAGTGCTGTTCAGCAAATTGCATTGATAATAATTAATAATGGTGCTATTTTGAAAAAGCAATCCTTCTTCATGTATCCGTTTATAGTTTCCGATTCTGGTTAAACTTATTCAAATGTTCAGCAGACGCGTAGTATTAATGTTAATGCTCACTATGGCTATCATGCCTGTTGCGACGGCGTTTGCTAATTACTCGGAGATCGGGAATCAGGTTGCGTCCATACGGGTCTTATTGATGGTCGATCAAGCAGATCATGACGGCACTTCGATCATGCAACATGATCACTGTCACCCAAGTAAATTACACTCGCTGGGCTGTAGCTTTCATGCCTGCGTCGATTGCGCGATAACATCGTCTTATATGTTGCTGCTTTCCATGCCGCGGGTAACTATTTACATAGATTCAACAAATCTAGATCCCTTTTCCATCACCCCCCCTCCCGATACAAAGCCACCTATAGCAACCCTCTAAGCGTTTTAGATCGGCCTTTTCTTACTCGTTCGTTAAGGCCATTCCTGGCAATCACGGTTAAGTCGTTTCAGCGCGTTATAGCTAATCAGTTAAATCGTATAGATTGTCATCGCCCATTTGACGTTTTGAGAATGATCATGTCATCAGTTTTACCCATTACCCGCCATCTCCTGATGGCGATATCGTGGTTTATCTGTAGTGTCGTCTACGGTGCGGAGCAAGCCGTTTTAACTCTACAAGCCGCCACTGAATTAGCCATGCTGGACAATCCCGGCTTAGCGCAAATTAACGCTCGAGCCCAAGCAATGGCCGCTATCCCTTCGCAGGTCGGCACAATGCCTGATCCGGTGATCAGTTTTAATGCACTGAACTTACCGACCGATACCTTCGATACCCGGCAGGAGCCGATGACGCAGATGCAATTCGGCGTATCGCAGAGCATACCCTTTCCGGGCAAATTGGAATTAAACGAACAAGCCGCCGGCTTTGCGGCTGAAGCCGCCGCGCATGATGTCGTCGAAGCGCGGTGGCGATTATTGCGAGACGTCAAAAAGATCTGGTGGTCGCTGTTTTATCTGGACCGCGCACTGGAGATTGTTAAAGCCAATCGAGATTTACTCCGGCAATTCGTTGAGATCGCACAAACTAAATATCAAGTGGGCGAAGGCTTACAACAGGATGTGCTATTAGCGCAACTGGAACTATCCCGCCTGCTCGATAACGAACTTGTTCTCGTCGGCACTCGAGAACGAGCAAAAGCACAATTGAATGCATTGCTCGATAAGCCGGCGGACCAGCAAATCAATTTACCCCAAGCGGTTTCGGAAACATTACCCAACTTAATGGCAGAATCCACTTTATTCGAACAAGCGGAAAATTCCAGAGCATTGCTCTCTTCCAGACGCGAATCGGTCAATGCGGCACAAACTCGTCTGGAACTGGCCAAAAAAGACTATTTTCCGGATTTTAATGTCGGCGCCGCTTATGGCATTCGTGACAACACGTTGACCAATACCGATCGCGCGGATTTTCTCAGTATGAAATTGAGCGTGACGGTTCCGATTTTTTTGGCTAGCAAACAGGCCAAAGCGGTTGATCAACGCACCAGCGAATTGATGCAGCAAAAGTATGTCTTACAAGATGAGTGGAATCAGGTGCGTGCTGAAATTTCAACGGCTTCTAGCGATTTTCATCAAACCAAAAATCAGGTGGTTTTATTTAAAAGCGGCATCATTCCCCAGGCCCGGCAAACCGTTGCCTCCATGCTGGCCGGTTATCAGGTCAACAAGGTCGATTTTTTAAACCTGGTTCGTAGCCAAATCACCTTATTTAACTATGAGACCCAATACTGGAAAGCTTTAAGCGAAGCTAATCAGGCGCTGGCTCAACTCACTGCCGTGGTCGGCAAGGAAGAAATCTATGAATAAGTCCTTGATCATTGCAGCGCCTTTACTATTGGCTGTGGGGCTGAGCGGAGGGTATTGGTTAGCAACCCGGCATCAGAGTGAAACACAGAATGCCGCTTCATCGACAACAACGAGCAAAATACCTTTGTTTTATCGCAGTCCGATGAACCCGTCGGTCACTTCACCGGTGCCGGCTAAAGATGCAATGGGCATGGATTATGTTCCGGTCTATGCCGATGATTCAAACGGCGCAACCTCGCCGTCAGGTACCGTCAAAATCGATCCAGTGACCGAACAAAATATCGGTGTCCGCACAGCCGTAGCTACGCAGGAAACGCTGTCGCATATCATTCGTGCGGTCGGCCGGGTTGCTTATGACGAGGAAAAATTGGTGCGCCTGCACCCAAAAACGGAGGGCTGGATCGAAACCCTCAGGGTCGACAAAACCGGCGAATGGGTCAAAAAAGATGATGACTTGCTCAGTATTTATTCGCCGCAATTGGTGGTGAGTCAACAGGAATACATTCTGGCGCTGAACAATCTCAAGGCCTTGGAAAATAGTCCTATCGAGGATATTCGCCGTGGTGCCGAGGAGTTACTGAACAGTTCGCGTGAACGGCTGAAACTGCTGGATGTGCCGCCCCATCAACTGCACGATCTGACCCGCACTCATCAAATTAAAAAAAGTCTGCATATTCATACGCCGGCGGCAGGCATCGTCATGAATATCGGCGCGCGAGAAGGCCAATATGTCACGCCGGCTACCGAGCTTTACATGATCGCCGATCTGTCCACGGTCTGGGTCTATGCCGACATTTATGAATATGAATTACCCTGGGTCAAAGTGGGCGACCCGGTTGAAATGCAGTTGGCAGGCGTCCCCGGTCGCACTTTCAAGGGCCATCTGGCTTATATTTATCCTTATGCCGAGCCTAAAACGCGATCCATCAAAGTCCGGCTCGCGTTCGACAACTCGGAGCTGTTGCTGAAACCGGACATGTATGCCCAAGTCGCCATTATGGCCAGCAGACAGTTGAAAGCTGTGACCCTGCCCAGCGAAGCGATCGTCCGTTCCGGCACCCGGGAACAAGTCTTCGTAATGCGCGCTCCGGGCAAGTTCGAACCGCGCCCGGTGACGGTGGGGCTGACCTCGAATGGCAGAGTAGCTGTTTTAGAAGGCGTTAAAGCCGGTGAAGAAGTGGTTACCTCGGCGCAATTTCTAATAGATTCGGAATCCAAACTGCGTGAAGCCACCGCCAAAATGTTCGCCCCTGATCAACCTGCCGGACGGATGAATACGAGTTCTATGCCGAACCGGCAGGAATCAAACAACGCAGATCATCGCACCGAAGGCAAGGTAACTCCGGTACAACAAGGAGACCATCGACATGATTAATGCATTAATTCATAGCTCGATCAAAGATCGATTCATCGTACTATTGGCTGCTATTATCCTTGGATTGGCCGGGCTATGGTCTTTTAAAAATATACCTTTGGACGCGATACCGGATTTATCCGATGTGCAAGTGATCGTCTTCACGGAATACCCAGGGCAAGCGCCGCAGGTCGTCGAAGACCAAGTTACTTATCCTTTGACGACGGCCATGCTGGCAGTCCCAAAGACCAAAGTGGTTCGCGGTTATTCCTTCTTCGGTTTTTCTTTCGTGTACATCATTTTCGAAGACGGCACCGATATGTACTGGGCTCGTTCGCGGGTGCTGGAATATCTTAACTATGTCAGTGGCCGTTTGCCGAAAAGTGTCAATCCATCCTTAGGACCGGACGCCACTGGCGTCGGCTGGGTATATGAATATGCGTTGGTTGATAAAACCGGCAAACACGACTTGTCCCAACTGCGTTCGATCCAAGACTGGTATATGCGTTATCCATTGCAAACCGTACCCGGTGTATCCGAAGTGGCTTCGGTCGGCGGTTACGTCAAACAATACCAGATCGAAGTCGACCCTAATGCTTTGCTCGCTTACGGCATCCCGCTAGCAAAAGTCAAACAGGCCATTCAGCGCTCCAATAACGACGTCGGCGGCCGATTGATCGAGATGGCCGAAACCGAATACATGGTGCGCGGTCTGGGTTATATCCAAAGCATCGATGACATCAACGGCATACCGCTGGGGGTCGATGCCAACGGCACGCCTATTCGAATACAGGACGTCGCCCATGTCCATGTCGGCCCCGAACTGCGCCGGGGCTTGGTGGAGCTGAATGGCGAAGGCGAGACGGCGGGCGGCGTCGTGATCATGCGCTTCGGTGAGAACGCCAAGGCCACCATCGACGGTGTCAGGGCCAAGCTTGAGGAACTGAAAAAAGGACTGCCGGAAGGCATCGAAATCGTGCCGGTCTACGACCGAGGCGATCTCATCGAACGTGCGGTTGCGACCTTATACGAGGCGTTGACCCTAGAACTGATCATCGTCTGCGTGTTGGTCGGCTTGTTTCTGCTGCATCTGCGTTCGTCGCTGGTGATCGTGATCACGTTGCCGCTGGGTGTTTTGATCGCCTTCATCGTAATGAAATTACAGGGGCTCAATGCCAACATCATGTCGTTGGGCGGTATCGCCATTGCGATCGGCGACATGGTTGACGGCGGCATCGTGATGGTCGAAAACGCGCACAAGCATTTGGCCGATGCGGCCGAAAAAAAACGGGCCGAGCTGACCCGGCAAGAGCGCTGGCAGGCCATCGAGGCCGCCTCGAAAGAAGTGGGGCCGACGCTGTTTTTTTCGCTATTGGTGATCACCGCCTCCTTCCTGCCCATTTTTACCATGCAGGCGCAGGAAGGCCGCCTGTTCAGTCCGCTCGCCTTTACCAAATCCTATGCGATGGCGGCCGCGGCGCTATTGACAGTCACCGTCGTGCCGGTCTTGATGGGCTATTTTATCCGCGGCAAAATCATTCCGGAACACAAAAATCCGGTCAACCGCTTCCTGCATTTCCTACACTCCCCTGTTTTGAAAGCAGCCATGCGCTGGCGCTTTGTGACCTTGCTGATCGCTGTCATCTTGCTGGCATCGACGGCCTATCCGCTGGCGAAAACCGGCAGCGAGTTTATGCCGCCACTGGATGAAGGCGATATCCTCTATATGCCAAGCACATTTCCCGGCATCTCGATCACCAAGGCGAAGGAACTGCTGCAGCAAACCGACAAAATCTTGAAAACCTTCCCGGAAGTCCAGCATGTCTTCGGTAAAGTCGGTCGGGCCGATACCGCCACCGATCCGGCACCCTTGTCGATGGTTGAAACCACGGTTCGGCTCAAGCCCAAAAATCAGTGGCCAAACCCGGATAAAACCACTCGGCAATTGATGGCCGAAATGGACCGGGCGATTCGCTTCCCCGGTGTCACCAATGCCTGGACCATGCCGATCAAAACCCGAATCGACATGCTGTCTACCGGTATCAAAACACCGGTCGGCATTAAAGTGTCCGGACCGGATTTGAATGAATTACAACGTTTATCCAAGGAAATTGAGCAGGCAATGAAAACCCTACCGGATACACTGTCGGCCTTCGGCGACCGAGCCGTGGGCGGGTATTACCTTGACTTCGACATCGACCGGAACGCCGCCGCACGCTACGGTTTGACGGTCGGCGACGTGCAAGACATCATCCAAAGTGCAATCGGCGGTATGAATGTGACCGAAACGGTGGAAGGCTTGGAGCGTTATCCGGTCAACCTTCGTTACCCGCGCGAACTCAGGGACAACCTGGAAAGCCTGAAACGGGTTCTGATTCCGGCCCCAACCGGCGCCCAAATCCCGCTGACCTTGGTGGCCGATTTAGAGCTTAGACGCGGACCGCCCTCGATCAAAAGCGAGAATGCCCGCCTTAATGCTTGGATTTATGTCGATATCAAAACCTCGGATATCGGTGGCTTTGTAGATCAAGCCAAGAGAACACTGGAACAACGGGTCGAGATACCCAAAGGGTATACCGTGAGCTGGTCGGGGCAGTTCGAATATATGGAACGTGCGGCCCAGCGGTTGCGCATCGTCGTGCCTTTGACCTTATTGTTGATCTTCTTGCTGTTGTATTTTTCTTTCCGAAACTTTGTCGAGCCAATGATCGTCATGTTGACGATTCCCTTCGGCCTGATCGGCGGCATTTGGACCATTTACTGGTACGATTTCAATCTATCGGTGGCGGTCTATGTCGGCTTTATCGCGCTGGCCGGCACGGCCGCCGAGACCGGCGCGATGGTATTGAATTTCATCGACATCGAAATCGCTAAACTGCGCGCGCAAAAAAAACAATCGCCCTTAACGGGGACGGAAATCAGGGAAGCCGTCGAAACGGCCACAGCCCTTCGCGTACGTCCGGTTGCGATCACGGCCTTCACGACCATGCTGGGTTTGGTCCCGATTATGTGGGCTACCGGCACCGGCGCCGATGTGACGCAACGCATCGCGGCCCCAGTGTTGGGCGGCATGCTGACCGTGTTGATGTTGAGTCTGTTGGTGTTTCCGGTGATCTACAGTCTGGTGCTGCAGGGCATGGAGCGGCGAAGAGAGAAAGTCTTGGACGATCCGATTCAATCAACCACGATTAAAGGAGAATGACCGATGCATTGAAATCATGAAACACGCTACATTACATTAAAATCGACATTTAATCGGAGAATAATCATGTTAAACGATAAAATCAGCCGGGTTGTTATTGGGGGTAGTCTGGTATTGATCTTGGCTCTCGCCGGGTGCGTGGCGGATCGTCCTCATCGCGCTATGGCGGAGGAGATGATTCAGACCGCCGAGACTCGGGAAGATCATGAAGCGATTGCCGCTCATTACGACCAGGAAGCCGAAGAGGCTTTGAACAAAGCGGAGCTCATGCGGCGACATCTGGCAAGATACAACAGCCGCGCGGGCGGACCGATCGCACGCAGTAGGGACGCTTTCATCCGGCACTGCGAGTCGCTGATAGGAAAATACAATTCGATTGCACAAGAAAACAAGGAATTGGCCGAGATGCATCGGGCCTTGGCTGCCGAAATACGGTGATCGATCAGTGCTTCACTAAACTTAGGAAAATCATTTGATCTGCGACAAAAGAGCGGTTGAATCCGTTATGCAGGCGCCGACAGAAAAGCCGGCGCCTGCAATTAGCGTTCGTTTAGGAACTCGATCAGCGTCAAACTTAAAATTCAGTACCGGCACTACAGCGTCGTCAGCTACTCCGCGGTTGACCTTAGCTGTTTGAAAAAGACGGTAATTCTGCGATAGCGTTATTGAACCTTTTCAGCTTCGGCATGCGTGCCGCTTATGGTCATCTAATCCTGATACGACTCACCGCCATTGTTTTCGCGCATCTCGTCAACCGGATTTTCGTCATATAATTGTTCAATATATTCGTTATATTTCCGGTGGCGTTCGTGAACAGAAGTGAGATAAATGAAATAAAACGGAATGAAAAGGAATAAATGAAACGAAAAAATGAACATTTATTTCATTATTTGCAAATAGGATATTTAGGTGCTTTCTGTATCCTGATAAACCGCCCGCAACGGCTCGGGCAATTACACTGCGGGAAAGGTCTTGGTACGGATTTCACCCAAGTGCCACTTCCAACGGGAGAGGGGTTGCGTGTCGTCGTCGGCGAAGACGTCAGGCCATAGCTCGTCCAAAATGACCGCCTCGATCAGTATCTCGTCGAGATCGGACAATTTGGAAACAAGCCTACCGCCCGCGAGTTGCCTTGCTTCGTGCACGCCGAAGCTGCTGCCGTCTTGCAAGTCGAACAAGACGATTTCTTTGTAATGCGTTATGAAACAGAGCCTTGACCGGCCATAAATACTCCCCAAAAACATCCGCGTTTTCATTGACCCGCAATCGGAACTCGGTAACATAGTGGTTCGACTGCACATCTCAGCGGCGGCGCCTACCATGCTTTCGATTTCGCCAAATACGGCACCCGTTACTTAGGTGCGGCTGCGTACCGCTTTAACCGACGCTTCCGACTCGATACCATTACTACGCGCCTTATCATGGCTGCGGCTACGAATGGAACCCGTTCGAATTTGGCTTCGGCAAGCTGAAGCATCTTGCTAATCAGAATAATTAATGCAGGTTCTTCAAAAGAAGCGTTGAATACCGAGTGCATTCAAAATACAATTGCGGCATGGCCATTTTTCGCAACTTAACATTGCAACGCTTACTTTGCTTGATGTTTCTAGTTACGGCGTTGCTGTCGCATACCCAGATACTGTTTGCCTGTGAAAAGATGCATGGCAAACCAAAGCTGGTTTGCTGCTGCGATGAAGCCATGTCCGAAGCTTGTCCGATGATTGACGCTTGCGCCATGCAGGAAAACTTGAATCAAGATCAATGCTGTGAAGTGACTCAGGACTCATTGACCGAAGTCGTCATGACGCACGGTTCAAGTACGGCAGAACTCCTGACCTTATTGTTGGATAGCCCGCAACCGCCTCCGACGATTGGCTTTCAGGAATTTTTCGACTTTCTAACGCCCAAACTCTTATCTGCAGCGCCCCCGTTTGAACCGTTTCTGTTGGTCGGCAACCGGCAAATCTTTCTGCGCACCCTGCGTCTTCGGCTATAGGCCAATCTCTAGCGATAAAACCCTTGCACCGGTGATACGGGTGCATAGCCATAACAAGCCTTCTGTAACAAAACGTTCCTGACTCCATTACCGGTGCGGGACGTGGACAGAGAATGCGCTTGCTTACAGTTGTAATGATTTTTCGCTTAGAGACACTCTATGAAATCATACCTTTATTCCTTTCGAGGACTGGTGTTGGCCACCGGCTTTTTTCGAGCTGCAATCAGCTTAGCCGAAGAGACGCCCGTCGAACTCCCATCGAATAGACCATCAGCTTTCGACAACTTTACTCCGCAAGTCAACAAGGCTCGGAAAACCCTGTCGTCCGGACAGTTAGTGTCTGACATTCTAGCCGCGAATCCGCAAATGGAAGTGGTACAGGCAATATGGCAAGCCACGGCCAGTCGGGCTGAGCAAGTATCCGCTTTGGACGATCCGATGCTATCGCACAGTTTTGCTCCGATGACGATAGCCAATCAGCAAAGCGGTTTTTCACAGAATACCGTCATTTCGCAAAAATTGCCCTGGCCGGGAAAGAGACGGTTACGGGGCGAGGCGGCCAGTTTCGACGCCGAGGCGGCCAATGAAAACATAGCGGCCTTGCGTTTGCTGCTCACGGCCACCGCGAAGACCTTATTCGCGGATTGGTATTACATTCATCAAGCCCTCGAAGTTAACGAGATCAACCGGCGCTTGTTGACCGAATTTCACGGCATCGCCCTCGATCGTTACGCGACGGGCCTGGCCAGTAAGCAAGATGTTTTGCGAGCCGAAGTTGAAATAGCGCTACTCGATCATCAAAAAATCTCGCTAGAGCGGGAAAAGCGCACCCTGTTGGCCCGTCTCAACACATTGCTGTACCGTCTGCCGGAGTCGCCGCTGCCGGCGCCGTCCGAATTGAGCCCCGAGTTATTGCTTCCCAAACCGGCCGCATTACAAGAGATTGCCTTGCAATCGCGCCCCGAGTTGCGGGAATTGGCGGCGCGTATAAATGCGTCCAAATCCCGAAGCGATCTGGCGGAAAAAGACTTTTATCCCGATTTCAAAGTTTCAGCGGGTTACAACAACTTTTGGCGGCTAGAAGAGCAGCGTTTCATTGTCGGCATCGAGATGAATCTACCGCTGGACCAAGACAAACGCCGTGCCGCCGAAGACGAAGCGTATGCCCGTATCAAGCAAGCCGAATGGCAACATTTCGACCGGATAGCCAAAATCAGGGAAGACGTGCAGGTTGCCTATGAATTGACCCTCGAAAGCCTGCACGTCTATCGGTTGCATCAAGAAAAATTATTACCGCTGGCGGACGAAACTCTCAAAGCGGCATTGGCCGACTACCGCAGCGGTGGCGGCGATTTTCTGACCGTGATCAGCAGCGAGCATAACCTGATGCAAACCCAATTACAAACTAAACGGGTCTTGGCGGACATGCACCGCCACTTGGCCGAATTGGAACACGCGGTTGGCAGCGCTTTGCCACTTTCGGGCATGCAAGCAACGCAGGATGCGGCATTATGAATACAAAACATAAATTAGGTTATTTGTCGGGGAGTGCGATTTTACTCGCGCTGCTCGGGAGCCTCGTGTTTGTTTACAATCGTCCAGCCGATGAAAGTATGGCAAAGCCCGAGGATACCCTCAGCCATTGGGCCGGGCCTTTTGCCATAGACGTCACGCTTGAGCCTGCAAAACCCAAAGTCGGCAATAACACGATCAGTTTATTGATTCGAGACAAAGACGGACAACCTGTTTCCGATGCCCGTATCGAGGCCGTGTCGGAGATGCCGGCAATGGGCTCCATGCCGGCCATGCCGGTGCCGAT
>NZ_JBNGHF010000001.1:282689-326099 GCF_050611805.1 Methylotuvimicrobium sp. | reverse complement strand
TTTCCCCGTCATTCCGCTGTTTCGCGGCGGGAAAGACGAGCATTATACAGCACCCCCTCAACTCGTCAAGAATTTATTTTTCCTTTTTCATTTTGTCAATTTATACCCGCCGTTGACCAAAATTCGGAGACGGGTGTCCGCCAAAGGTCGCCGTGAACCCAGAGCTTAAATTATCCAAGTCAGTTAACCATAGCCAACAGGATATGGATTTAAGTGCTGGGTGAATACATCCATGCTGGCATAGCCTTTGTCATTCACCCAGACGCCTCCTCGGGCACTACCGAAATTTGAAGTGGAAAAGGCATACTTTAACCGGCTACATTGGTCTCGCCATTGAACTGCATGTCGTATAACCTGGCATAGAGCCCGTTCTTTGCGAGCAATTCCTTGTGACCGCCCTGTTCTACTATTTGACCATTATCCATTACAAGAATTACATCGGCATTCTCTATAGTAGACAAACGGTGTGCCACTACTATTGTGGACCTATTTGAAAGAATGTTCTGCAAGGCCTTTTGAATATACCGCTCTGATTCGGTATCGAGAGCAGAAGTTGCTTCATCTAGGATTAAAACCGGCGCATTTTTCAATAAAGCTCTCGCTAATGCTAATCGCTGTTTTTGCCCTCCAGATAACTTGACGCCATTTTCTCCGATTTCGGTTTGCAAACCCTTCGGCATTTTTTGGATGAATTTCATCGCATAGGCATCTTTTGCCGCTTGCTCCACGCTTTCCAAAGATACCCCTTGCAAAGCGCCATAAGCAATATTATTCGCTACCGTATCGTTAAACAATGTGACTTGTTGGGTTACTACTGCAATTTGTCGCCTTAAGTTTTCCAACTTATAAGCGGTTATGTCTACACCATCAAGAAGGATTTGACCCGACGAATATTCGTAAAATCTTGGCAATAAATTAATCAGCGTGCTCTTGCCTCCTCCCGAAGCACCAACTAAAGCAACAGTCTGTCCTGGCTCAACCGTAAAACTAATTCCTTTTAATGCTTCGCTCTCCGCTCCCTGGTATTTAAATCGTACGTTTTTAAATTCAATTTTTCCGCCACAATGCTTTGGCGCATATTCGCCAGAATCATTCTCGACTGGCTCATCTAATATGGTAAACAAGGACTCGGCTGCCACCACTCCTTTTTGTATTTTTGAATTAGCATCACTCAACTGCCTAATAGGGCGCGGCAAAAGAAAAGCGGCTGTTAAAAACGCAACAAATTCACCCGCAGTAGCCTCTTGCATTAGAGTCAAAGACAAATACATTAAACCAGCCAAGGCAATAGAAATAATTAGTTGCAGCAATGGCCCATGTAACGCAGATGTTGCCGCAAGTTTTAATGATTGTCGACGATGAAATTGGCTACTAATCTTAAATCTATTTTTTTCATATTCTTCGCCTCCATAACTCCTCACAATTCGATGCCCACTGACCAGCTCAGACGTTATGTGCGTCAAATTACCTATCGAATTTTGAATATCTTTACTCAATAAGCGTAATCTTTTACTCACATACTTGACCAACCACACTATAAATGGCGTGACTGACAAAAATGCTAATGTCAGCAACCAGTTCATATAAAACAAATACAGCACTAGGCCAAGCGCAGTCAATCCTTCCTTAATTACGATTTGTACCGAGTCTGTCGTTGCCTGCGTCACCTCTCCAACATTATGCGTGATCCTAGACATCATGTAACCGCTGTTGTTTGAATCGAAATAATTCGTAGGCAACCCCGTATAATGATTGAATATTTCACACCTCAATGCATGAACGATACTTGTAGACACTTTGGCAATGAAATAATTACCAAGATAAGATCCGGTTCCTCTTAATAATATCAAGCCGATAAAGAGCAAGGGCATTAAACCGACATCTTCTCTCGAGCCGCTCTGTAACGAATCGATGATGTGTTTTAAGATTGCCGCAAATAAAGGTTGTGTCGCCGCATATATCAAGAAACCGATTATGCTGAAAAAAAACCAGCTTTTATAGGGGCGAACATAACTCAGTAATCTTTTATAAACTAGATAACCGGTCTTTGATTTGTTCTTTTTTTTTGACTTAAAAATTTTCATGATCCCACAGTCTAATTCGTAACGAAACGAACCGGCCGATTAACTGATTAATTTATATTTAGCCCTGTTCTCTTTTATTTATCTGAAAGCAGGCTCAAGATTTAGTTTTTGTCGCCCTTTCGCTCAAAAATTGACAACTTCCCAACTTACTCCCTTTTGATCAAAAACCCGTCTAAGAATAAAAGGTATGAGATCTGTCTATACCTTTCGCACTTCAAATTTCGGCAGCGCCTAAGGAAACGACGGGCTGCTCGGCAAAAGTCTTGCCGGCATGCTGCTGCCATAGAGCATACATGGGCGTATTTACCCAGCACCTAATTCCATAGCCCATTGGCCATGGCTAATTGTCTTTATATAAATTAGGTGCTGGGCGAATCCATTCATGGGAACTTGCGGCAATCTGCCCCCCCCTGGATGAGTGAATGTGAATTTTGCATGAAGCAAATATAAACACTCTCCCGATAAACACCAGACGCTTAAACCTCAATAACCAAGAAGAGGGCCGTGCAAACAAATCTATTGAAAAATTTTTTATTGTAAATTGTAAACAAGACTCATCGTGACGGGCACCGCTCCGGTGATGCTCTGCAAATTAACGATTTCACGTAACTTTTCAACTCCCGCCTGCAAACCGAACCATTCGGTATTCATGATAATCGGCTCGACAGTTGTCACTGAGACTTGAGCATTGGTTAACTTAATAATCCTTAAATTAGCATCCATTGAACGCTCAAAACCGTGCAATTTAAGATTCGCTGTTACGGGCAGGTCCATCATTTGTCCGGCCTTTAACGAATCCAACTTAGTCTTATCAAATTTCAGCTCAACTAACGCTTCCGGAAAACGTTCAATTTGAAATAACAACTCCTTCATTCGTTCATTTCTGATCGGCACACCGGTTTCGACACTATTTAACTGAATAACTAGTTTCGCCAGACCTTCATCACTTAACGATCCAGACATTTTATTGAACGTATGTTTCTCGGTAACGCTTGCATTTTTAGTAGTGAGAAAACTTAATGACGATAATTTTTGATTCAAGACCCAATCGGCAAACGCCGTTGGCGCAAACAATACCAACACAATTAATGCTAATTTTTTCATTTTCAACCTCTGCTTAAAACCCAAACAATGCAAAAAACACGCGACTACTTTATACGCCAATAATTCAACCCAAACTTATTTGTAGACGCTCAGTAAAAATTGGCATGATTTTTGACTATTATAAATCAACGCCTTAAACCCTAAGCACCACATTTTTTAAGACTGGGTCTAGTGACATGAAAAACCTTTTTGTTTGCTCATTACCAACCAAATTTTGGTGCCTAAATTTGATCAACGGTATAGCAACATTCACGATAAAGAATTTTTGCTCACGTAAACTCTATCTATTCATCCGCCGATTGATAAGCGGCGACTCGGCTTCGCCCTATAATAGGCAACCAAGTAGATACATTTGTTAACCCTCTCATAACCGGCGCAGCCCCACCCATTGCAACCGCATCGACCAAACAATACCAAGCAGCCACTCCGCTCGGCGGGTTTCCTTGCGGAAGACTCAGTACAGGATCAATAGAAGCCCAAGTCCAAGTTCCGGAAGCCGTCCCAATTAACTCTAACCAAGTTGTAATAAAAAATGCAGCCAGATACACCAGCGGAGACCGCCCTTTGAATAAATAGCCTAAAAATATGCAAAACAACAGTGCCCCTACAGAGTCACCCTGCGCAGCTAGGCCACTGATGCCCCAAATAGACCAAAGACCACAAGCCGTCACAACGAATAGCGCAATCATTCGTGCTTGCCGCATAAAAAATCCGGAACGCGCCAATGCAACGGCGGTCAAGTAAACCATACCATGACCTGGGGGAACATAAGCCGGCACATTTTCAAAACGATAGGTATACCCCCCCATATAAGGAGACGCAAAATGCTCGCCGACTGTCGCAAATGCTACGGCAATAATAACTTGCATCCTTACTTCACTCGACTCGCCCAACAACAAACCTATGAGAAAAACCCATCCGCAAACTCCCAATGCATTTTGTTTTTCCAAGGTAGCGTTAGCATCTACGACCAAACAAACAGCCACACAAAAAAATGTAAATCCTGCAATAAAATAGTCGCGCGGTCTATGCTCGTAAGCAATACCCGGCTCCGGAAAATGTCTTAACATCAAACTTCCTCGTTGAACACATATTTAAAAAGCAGCTCTCATCGTTAATTTCCCGCAAATACCCAGGAAATCGCCGCATATCGAACTAATTTTCCAATAAAAATGAATGCTATTGATGAATACAAAGATAATTTTAACCACCCTCCGGCAAAACAAAATCCATCTCCGATAACCGGTAACCATGAAAATAAAAGCGCCCATCGTCCCCATTTTCTAACCCACATTATCGCTTTTTGTTTTTTAGTGTCTAACAATGAATCGATAGAATATTTCTTTGCCGCTAAATATCCTAAAAACCAAGTTGTTAAAGCCCCTAAAGTATTGCCGATCGTCGCAATTCCGACTAATAGTATCACTTGGTCCTGATGTTCCGACACCATCAGAGCCAGCACGGCTTCGGAACCTCCTGGAGCAATCGTCGACGATATAAAGGCACTCAAAAATAAACCCGCCAAACCTAGAAAATCTTCCGGCATTTACTTAACCCACAAAAAAGCCCCTGAAACCCAAAGGTTACAGGGGCTTGACCCAACTTTTACATTTATTTCTCAGGCAATACTTTATTTTTTCCTGAAAAAACGGACTGTAGCACTTTGGAAAAAAGTCTGTATATAAAACCTAATACATTTCCGATTAACTCAAATATATAAGAGACTCCTTCGGAAAAACTCATCCCTTTAAATTTCTTCGCTAATAAAGGTGAGATTAATAAACCAATCGCCAAACCGATTACCATAACCCCTGAAAACCATGAGCTACTCTCTTGCGAAGCTGTGTTGCTTGATGTTGCCGAGGAAGCGTCTTGGGACTGGATTGGATTATCAAGAATTGGAGAAACTTCGTAACTATCCTGAATCACATAGGGGGTAACGCCCGGGATACTCGGCAAATCGCCGGCGCCCTTACCTACCTTCAATTGCGCCTTCATCCCTTTCTCCATGTGCTGGGCGATATCGCAGTGTACTAAATAGGTCTTATCTCCAGGCGGTAAAATTAATGTACCCGATATTTTTCCTGGACCGGTTACCTCCAAATGAAACATGCCTTTCGGATACAAATATTTAGGTAGACCATGCATCATCCATTGATGTCGAACATTGTCATCGTTAATGAAATTAACAGTCAATTTGGTACAGGGTTCGAACTGAAACTCCTGGGTATCGAATGCAAACATTCGCCCCGGAAATTTTTCGGCATATTGATGCCCTGCGCGAACTGTAATTTCTTTAGTTGCAGCAATCTTATCGCAACCACCGGGCAAGGTATCCGTATTTTGCCCCATTACCATTCCGCCGCCCATGTCCATCAGATGGCCGCCACCGTGATCCATCATATTGTTGTGCTCTTCATACTCCTTTGCCTGAAGCACCGTTGATGCCAACATAAAACTTGTAGCAACAATTGAGAAAAATCCAAACCTCATATTTTCACCTTAACTTTAAAATTCGTCTTCTTTAACAACTTTCGTCGACATTCTTAATTGAGCTGAGCGTTTAGGATTTAGTGCCAAATAACATCCTAGAACCATGAGCTTTGTAGCGGCCTCTGTTACTCTCTTGACAGGGTAGTGCACCTGCCGCCGACACCTGTCAATCAAACAACCGAACCAGCCTACCCTATTTTAAAAATAGAGTAGATATACCATTCGCACTTCACATTTCGGCAGTGCCTAAGGATGTGCCAGGGTGCCCGGTCCCTCACATAACGCTAGGCGAGGAACCAGCATGGAGCTGGCCACATCCTACCTGGACGAATTCACCCAGCACCTAAATTCCATAGCCCATTTGCCATGGTTTATTGTCTTGGATAATTTGGATGCCGGGTTTACGATGTTCTTTGAGCTCCCCGGTGCCGAATTTTCATCTACGACCGGTATATTTACAACCAAGCCCTTAATCGTTCGTTTGAGTTATTCCACTCATTCAAAACTGCGGTTTTCTTCTGCCCTTTTCCGAACCGTTGCTCTGCCTATACAACAGTCAAAAGCTTTTTTAGATCGGTAAAACGCTCCTATCATTTCCGTAACCGGGCAAATAGCTAATTGAAATAATTTTAGAAAATAGAACAGAGGAAATACTGCACCTCTGCCATAACCAGGCATAGCCCATTTCTATATATGTACTAAGCCTGGTATGCGAGAAGATGAAATTGGCGCCTTTCGATCGTATTTGCCGCCATAATAAATCTCAGACTTCTTTGATTTTTCCTAACAACTCGTCGACTTTTTTCTTAAATCCGGCATGCGACAGGTAGAGGATATAAAGACCCGCGAATACAAAAAAGGCATATAGCGCCATCAAACCTGTACTAGTCTCTTGCCCTTTACCCGCGACAAAACCCATATGTACATCCATCCTTTCGCCTTCGTCTGGAACTAGTGTGATATGAATCAGATAATTTCCCGCCTCTGGAACACCTTTATCTAAAGTTAAAGTGACTGTCCCGGATTTATGTTTTTTCGCAGGCATATGAAAAACACGAGTACCTTCAGGTTCTTTTGTCACTTCAAACTCAACAGACATCTTTCTGTATCGTGGATCTTGATAATCGAAAACTAATTGAGTCAAAGTGTTAGTGTTAGGAATATTTGCACAAAACTCTTCGGCAGGGAAAGCAGATGGTTGATAAGCCGTGTAATGAACCCAGTGCCCAGGCTCCAATTCAAACTTACATTGATCGGTATCGGTACCAGCCGCACCGCCATGAGCCCAAACTGAAGCGGAAAAAACCAAGCCCATAAGCGCTAGGAGACTATTTCTTACGATGTTCTTTCTGTTCATAATACCTTCCAGTTTTGTCGGTTAATTATAATTTTTATAATTGCTTGTTGCTCTTTTAAAGATTAAAACCAGCGATAAACCAAAGTTTCGAATAAGCAAAAAACTGCATTAATTTTTTTTATTATCACTGATGCACTTATGAACTCTAACATATCACCCAATACAAATAAAGCCACTCCCTTCTTAGTCAATAACCGATTCAGGTTAAAGCATGTCCGTCGAGAACCGCCTTGAACCCATCCGCTGTGGCTTGGCGGCTTTAACCAGCTATCGACATCTCTACGAAATACAGCACACCTTTTTGCTTATTAGTCGTTATTTCGTTCAGATATTGTAATACTACAACTAGATTTCCTTGCTACTACACCACCTAATCCATCATAAAACAATGCACTTTGAATTTAGGCGCGGGGTAAATTGCCCCAAAAAGGCACATAGTAATATAATGCTTATTTAATTTGTATCAGCAATTAGCCGTGTTTTCGTAGACTTTTGCAAACCTGACCGACTCATACAGGAAACTAATCACATGCCATCTTTGACCCGGACCCCCACCTGGAAATCCTTAGTTAGTCATTGCGCCGCCCTTCAAAACTTCGACCTTAGAGAAGCATTTAATCTAAACCCTCGTCGTTTTGAACAGTTCTCACTTCATTTCAACGACATTCTATTCGACTACTCGAAAAACTTAATCACAGAAGATACACGTTCATTGTTGGTCGATTTGGCAACTGATTCGGCACTTAGTTCAAAAATCGAAGCCATGTTTACCGGCGAAAAAATCAACCATACCGAACAAAGAGCTGTTTTGCATACCGCATTACGCAACAAAAGCAACCATCCGGTCATAGTTGACGGCGTCGATGTAATGCCAAGCATCAATCAGGTTTTGGCCAAAATGCGTGTCTTTACGGATAAGGTAAGAAAAGAACAATGGCTAGGACACACTGGAAAACCCGTTAAGGACATCGTCAATATCGGCATAGGCGGCTCGAACCTTGGCCCGAAGATGGTTGCTACTGCGCTAACCCCTTATGCTTCCGATAAATTAAATGTTCATTTTGTTTCAAACGTCGATCAAACAGATCTCGTCGAAACACTCAAAACGCTCAACGCCGAAACGACTCTGTTTATCGTTGCATCAAAAATGTTCAACACTCAGGAAACCATGACTAATGCGCACTCCGCAAGAAACTGGTTTCTCGAGCAAATTAATGACGAAAAAGCCATCGGTAAACATTTTGTCGCGATTTCCACACACCCTGAAAATGTCATTGAATTTGGCATTAATCCGGAAAATATGTTCGAATTTTGGGACTGGGTTGGCGGACGCTATTCATTATGGTCAGCAATTGGCTTGTCCATTGCTTTACAAATAGGGATGGATAATTTCGAACAATTGTTGCAAGGCGCACACGAAGCCGATTTACATTTTCGACATACGCCATTCGACCGCAATATTCCGGTCATCATGGGTTTACTAGGCATTTGGTATAATAATTTTTATGGCGCAGAATCTCATGCGATATTACCCTACGACCAATCACTGCGTTATTTTTGCGAATTCCTACAACAAAGCGACATGGAAAGTAACGGTAAGAGCATCGACAGAGAGGGCCAATCGGTCGACTATAGTACCGGACCGATCATCTGGGGCCAGCCGGGAACGAATGGACAGCATGCGTTTTACCAATTGATCCATCAAGGCACTAAACTCATACCCTGTGATTTCCTGGCTCCGGCTAACTCACATTATCACCTACCGAAACATCATGATATTTTAATTTCAAACTTTCTTGCCCAACCGGAAGCTTTGATGCATGGCAGAAGCGCCGAAGAAGTCATTGCTGAACTACCCGAACAAGATAGAAATAACGACATATTAGTCGCATCTAAAGTCTTTGTGGGTAACAAGCCGTCTAATTCTTTTCTTTTCGATAAGCTTACACCTAAAACATTAGGCTCTTTAATCGCGTTCTACGAGCATAAAATCTTCGTGCAAGGCGCTATTTGGAATATCAACTCTTTCGACCAAATGGGCGTTGAACTGGGCAAAGTACTGGCTAAAGTCATTTTACCCGAACTGCTAAATGACGAAACCATCAGCAGTCATGACTGCTCCACGAATGGCCTGATTAATGCGTATAAAGAATTACGTAAAGCAGAAAATTGATCAGTACCAAACTAACGACGCGCCCGAAAGAAGTCTTTAAGCATTTCGGAACACTCATCTTTTAAAACACCGCATCGCCATGCGACTCGATGATTTAAAATTGGCGATTCGGACAGATTGATTGCACTGCATACTGCGCCACGCTTAGGATCTTTGGCAGCAAACACCAGGCGATCGATTCTGGCATGAACGATCGCACCCATACACATCACACAAGGTTCAAGCGTAACGTAGAGCGTCGTACCGATCAGTCGATAGTTTTTCAATTCCTTCCCGGCTTCACGAATCGCAAGCATTTCCGCGTGCGCCGAAGGATCGTGACTCGCAATCGGCCGATTCCACCCTTCGGCAATGCATACGCCATCTTTGACGATAACCGCGCCAACCGGCACCTCACCCATGCCCTCGGCACGTTGCGCCAATCTAAAGGCATGCCGCATCCACGCTTCGTCGTTATGATTATCGGCTATTCCCACTCAATCGTAGCCGGCGGCTTGCCGGAAATATCGTAAGTCACCCGAGAAATACCCGAGACTTCGTTAATGATCCGACGCGAAACCAAATCCAAAAAATCATAAGGTAAATGCGCCCAACGCGCCGTCATGAAATCGATGGTTTCAACCGCGCGCAAGGCAATCACATAATCGTAACGCCGCCCGTCGCCCATCACGCCGACCGATTTGACCGGCAAGAACACCGCAAATGCCTGACTGACCTTCTCATATAATTGATGACGATATAATTCTTCGATAAATATCGCATCGGCTTGTCGTAACAAATCGGCATAGTCTTTTTTGACTTCACCTAAAATCCGCACACCCAAGCCAGGCCCTGGAAAGGGATGACGAAATACCATTTCGTAAGGCAAGCCAAGCTCCAAACCAAGCTTTCTAACCTCATCCTTGAACAATTCACGCAAGGGCTCCAGCAACTTAAGCGTCATATTTTCCGGCAACCCACCGACGTTATGGTGAGACTTAATTAAATGAGCCTTACCACTTTTCGCGCCGGCCGACTCGATCACATCCGGATAAATCGTGCCTTGCGCCAACCATTTCGCATCGGCCAGTTTAGCGGCTTCCTCATCGAAGATCTCGACGAACAAGTTACCGATAATTTTTCGTTTCCGCTCCGGATCCGCCACTCCTTGCAAAGCCTCAAGGTAACGTTGCTCGGCATCGACCCTGATTACCCGGACGCCCATGTGTTCGGCAAATGTAGCCATGACCTGATCGCCTTCGTGCAAGCGCAACAAACCGGTATCGACGAACACACAAGTCAATTGATCGCCGATTGCCTCATGCAACAAGGCCGCCACGACCGACGAATCCACGCCACCCGAAAGCCCTAGAATCACTCGATCCGAGCCGACTTTACGGCGAACCACATGAACACTGTCTTCGATGATATTATCGGCCGTCCACAGCGCCTCGCAACCGCAAATGTCGAGTACAAAACGCGACAGTATTCTTGAACCCTGCCGGGTATGCGTCACTTCCGGATGAAATTGCAACCCATAAAATAACTTGTCTTCATGCGCGATACCGGCAATAGGAGCTCCGTCGGAACTGGCAATACGGATAAAACCTTCCGGCAAGTCGACAACTCTATCGCCATGGCTCATCCAAACATCCAACAAACCGAAGCCTTCCGACGATGTATGGTCTTCAATACCTTTCAATAACTTGGAATGCGCATGTGCGCGAATTTGTGCATAACCGAATTCACGGTGACTGGACGACTCGACTTTACCTCCTAATTGCTCGGTCATGGTCTGCATGCCGTAGCAAATACCCAATACCGGCACACCCAATTCAAAAACCCGTTGAGGCGCACGCGGCGTATCATCGCTAGTGACCGTTTCCGGACCACCCGACAATATAATGCCATTCGGTGCAAATCGAATAATGTCGTCGACCCCGCAATCACAAGAAAGTATCTCGCAATACACACCGATTTCTCGTATTCTTCGGGCGATCAATTGGGTGTATTGGGACCCGAAATCCAAAATCAGGATTTTATAGAGATGAATGTTGGTCGATGCTTGTTGGCTCACGTTGACACTCGAATATTGTAACGACAAAAATTAAAAGGACTCCAACGAACCCCTGATGAGCTTACCGAATGGATTAACCATTATTCCATATGATAATTTGGCGCTTCCTTGGTGATCGTAACGTCATGGACATGGCTTTCACGCATACCGGCATTGGTAACCCGAACAAATTCGGACCGCTGATGCATGTCATCGATCGTACGGCTACCGGTATAACCCATACTCGCCCTAATGCCGCCTAACAATTGATGGATGATCGCATACAGGCTGCCTTTGTAAGGCACTCTGCCTTCAATACCTTCAGGCACCAGTTTTTCGACTTTATCGGTTTCCTCTTGGAAATATCGGTCGCTGGAACCTTGTGACTGCGACATCGCGCCCAGCGACCCCATGCCTCGATACGATTTATAAGAGCGCCCTTGATAAAGCTCGACTTCGCCCGGCGCTTCTTCAGTACCGGCGAATAAGCCACCTAACATCACCGCATGAGCTCCCGCTGCCAATGCTTTGGCGACATCCCCCGAATACCGAACGCCGCCATCCGCGATCAGCGGAACGCCGGTGCCTTTAAGCGCATCGGCAACATTACTGACTGCAGTTATTTGAGGCACACCCACACCGGCAACGATACGAGTCGTACAGATCGAGCCCGGACCGATACCCACTTTAACCGCATCGGCTCCTGCCTCAACCAAGGCTTTCGCAGCTGCTGCCGTGGCGATATTTCCACCGATCACCTGCACTTCCGGATAATTTCGCTTAACCCAACCGACCCGATCCAATACGCCTTGAGAATGCCCGTGAGCCGTATCGACAATAATCACATCGACGCCTGCCATCACCAATGCTTCAACGCGCTCTTCGGTACCTTGACCGGTCCCGACCGCCGCGCCTACGCGAAGACGTTCTTGCTCATCCTTGCATGCTTGCGGATAGTCTTTTGCTTTTTGTATATCCTTAACCGTGATCATCCCTTTCAAATGAAATGAATCATTGACCACTAATACTTTCTCGATCCGATATTTGTGCAGCAGTTCGATAGCTTCCTTGTGGTCGGCATTTTCATTAACCGTAATCAAGCGTTCTTTTGGCGTCATCACTTTCGAAACCGGCTCATCAAAACGGGTTTCGAAGCGTAAATCGCGACTCGTCACAATACCGACTAAATTATCGCCATCGACAACCGGCACGCCGGAAATGTTTTTTGCTCGTGTCAGCGCCAATACTTCACGAATACTAATATTCGGCGATACCGTAATCGGATCCTTGATCACCCCACTTTCGTATTTTTTGACTCGCAACACTTCTCGAGCTTGTTGCTCCGCAGTCATATTTTTATGAATAATACCGATTCCGCCCTCCTGTGCAATTGCGATGGCGAGCCTCGATTCTGTTACCGTATCCATAGCCGCGGAAATCAAAGGGATATTAAGCGTAATGTCGCGCGTCAAGCGGGTTTTCAAATCCACATCGCGAGGCAACACCGCCGAATGGGCCGGAACTAGTAATACATCATCAAACGTGAGAGCTTCCTGAATAACTCGCATACTCACTCCTTACAGTCAGAAAAATAACCGAAAATTATACTATGAAATATCTTGCATTAGAATCAGCTTAATCGATATAGTTTCCAAACCGCTAGACAATCGCGCTAACAACCCAATTATTCCGAAAGTAACTTTGCCGCCATGATAAAAATTAATAATGAAAAATAACTCTTCATGGTTTGCGCGGGAAGCTTATGAGCCAATTTTGCACCCACCGGTGCCGTGATCATACTCAATAGCACAATACCTGCAAACGCGGGCAAATAAACATAACCCCAACTGCCTGCGGGCAAGCCGGTTTTTCCATAGCCTAAGCACATGTAACTGAGCGTCCCGCCAATCGCAATCGGTAATCCGCACGCACTGGCAATACCTACCGCATTGCGTACCGGATACTGCCCTCGCACTAAGTAAGGTACCGTCATCGTCCCGCCCCCGATACCCAACAATGACGAAAGGATTCCAATAACTATGGCGACCGCAGCATCCAGCGGTCGCGATTGTTGCATCGCGCCCGCTTCGGGCTTGAGTTGAAATGCCATCTGAAACCCTATGTACAAAAGAAAAATAGCAAAGATAATACGCAGCGAGTCTGCCGAAATAGTGTCGGCAATGACGGCGCCTAAAACCGACCCAATTACGATGCCCGGAACCAAGTTGTAAACCTTATGCCATATCACAGACTTCAACCTGTGATGCGCAAGAGTCGCCGAAATTGAAGTCAACACGATAGTCGACAAGGACGTGGCCACAGCCATATGCATGATAAAATCGGCTGAAAAACCCTGCACCTTAAACAAAAAAACAAGTATCGGCACTAATATCAGTCCGCCGCCGATGCCGAATAATCCTGCTAATAATCCGCTTACCGTGCCGGCAATCATGCTTAATATAAAAATTTCGACCACTTGCCCTCCTTTTGTTAACAGCGTATTTTTTTAAGACTCTAATCAAGCGTTATACTAACGCCATCATAGAAAGACGAAGACAAATCATAATCATGAAAACCTATTTAGTAGGCGGCGCAGTACGCGACCAGCTGCTCAACCTCCCTGTGACGGAAAGAGATTGGGTCGTGCTCGGGGAAACACCCGAATCAATGCTGAAAAAAGGATTTAACCCTGTAGGCAAAGATTTTCCGGTATTTTTACACCCCGAGAGCAGGGAGGAATACGCGTTGGCACGCACCGAACGCAAGACCGGCCCAGGTTACAAAGGATTCAGTATTCACAGCGCACCAGACGTCAGTCTGGAACAAGACCTTCTACGCCGCGACTTGACTATTAATGCTATCGCGATGAGCTCGGAAGGCAAAGTCATCGATCCGTATAACGGTATTGCCGATCTAGAAAATCGTATTTTACGCCATGTCTCCCCAGCTTTCAGCGAAGACCCGGTCCGAGTGTTGCGCGTTGCACGCTTTGCTGCTCGTTATGCGCATTTAGGCTTTCATATTGCCGATGAAACCTTGAGACTCATGCAACAAATGGTACGTAGCGGTGAAATCGACTATCTTGTTCCCGAACGCGTCTGGGCCGAACTATATAAAGCGCTCATCGAAAGAACGCCATCGGCATTTTTTTATGCCCTCAGAGAATGCGGAGCGTTAGCCAAAATTTTCCCGGAAATAGACGCCCTCTTCGGCATTCCACAACCGCGACAACATCACCCTGAAATCGACACAGGCATTCATACGATGCTGAGTCTCGAACAAGCGGCTCGCCTATCCGAGAAACCCGAAATTCGCTTTGCCGTCTTAGTGCATGATCTCGGCAAGGCGATATCTCCGAAAGAACGACTTCCGCATCACTACGGTCATGAAAAAACCGGTCTGCCTTTGCTTGAGCAATTAGCTGACCGAATACGAGTACCAAATCATTATAGAATGCTCGCTAAACGGGTCATGCGCTACCACACACTTGCGCATAGAGCTTTCGAACTGCGGCCTGCTACCTTAACCGACCTGTTGTTAGACCTAGGGGCATTTAAAAATACCTCAACCCTAAAAGATTTCTTATTAGCTTGCGAGGCGGATGCGAGAGGCAGGGGCGGGACAGAAAACACCGCCTATCCGCAGGCCGATTACATTTTAGAAGCCGCTAAAGCAGCGGCAGCCATCGATATTTCCGGCGTACTCAAATCCGGCCTGGAAGGTGCGCAAATTGGTGCGGCAATTCGCAGGTTAAGGATACATGCGATTACTGAAAATCTGAAACAACAAAAAAACACTAATGCAAACCTGTCTTGAATTAAAAAGACATTCGCCTTATATTGCCCTTTTAAACGATAAATTACACCATGCCATCTTTTGACATAGTTTCCGAATACAACTCGCACGAAGCGCATAACGCCGTCGACCAGGCTAATAGGGAAGTTACCACACGCTTCGATTTTAAAGGCTCCGGCGCGACATACGAACTCAAGGACAACACAGTCACGATGAGCGCCGGCTCGGAATTTCAATTGCAGCAGATGCTCGACATCTTGCAAATGAAACTGACCAAGCGCGGCATCGACATCAGTTGCATGGAAATCAACGAACCCAAAACTACCGGCAGAACGGCTCAACAGATCATAGAGCTCAAACAAGGCATTGAATCGCTACTTGCCAAAAAAATCGTCAAGTTGGTCAAAGATAAAAAACTTAAAGTACAAGCTGCTATACAAGGCGAAAAAGTGAGGGTCACCGGTAATAAAAGAGACGACTTACAACAAGTCATTCAAATGCTCAAGGCGGAAAATTTTGAAATACCTCTGCAATTCAATAATTTTCGCGATTAAACCGAATCAGCGTAATTTTAAATATCGATAACCGATATAGCAGAATAGCACTAAGAACATCCAAACTGTCACCAACGGGCCGACCACACCGTCATAACTACTCACCAAATAAAGATTAATCGATTGAGGATCAACGTTGAATAAGGACTTATTAAACTTTATCTGCCAAACCCAAGCGGTGTGACAGCCAATACATAAAGCCAAGCTGTTCGGCACCCTCGACCTAACGACTCCCAGAAAAACTCCGACCATGAGCAACGCCAAAAAGGCTGGCAAAATATCGGGATTCAAAACATTTAGCAGCGCCTCTTTCAACAAAATGAATCCGCTAAAAAAGGTAACCTCTTCATTCGCAAAACGACTATGACTATCGAGAAAATGTAGTATACCGTAATAAAAAGAACTGATCAGTACCACTCCGATCACCGGCATTCTTTGTTTAAGGCCAGCGAATAGAATACCTCTAAAAATCGGCTCTTCGGCCAGCGATATCAATAAAGCCAATAAAAACCCAGTGACGAATTTTTGTAAAACCCAAGCAAAAGACCAGGATCGCGTCTCATCGATGACATGAACGCCCGCGAGATAGAGCACGATAAAAACCGGTAGCAACGTCAAAACACCTAAGCCTAACCCGTAACCGAACTGCCGCAGCATCGTAGCCTTATCGGCAAAGCCCAAATCCCGCCCCTTGAGATGAAGCACCGCCATGACCGGAAAAATGCTCAACACCAAGAATAACTTACTGACCTTGCTGATGATTTTATGCAGAGGAAGCTGATCGCCGACACCCAGCCATATCAGATAACCCACCACGCAACCCAGCGACGCCGCCGCCAACAAGACCGCCAATGGCATTAAAATATAAACAAGATATTTCATGATTGCGTGCTACTGAAGTCACCCCATAGCATCTGTAGAGAGGCGATTGAGGCCAACGCAGCCGTTTCGGTACGCAAGACCCTGCCCCCTAGACGAACCCCTATAAAACCCGCCGCTTTGGCCATATCCCGCTCATGGTCGGCAAACCCACCTTCCGGACCGGATAGCAAGGTAACCCGATCATTTAACGGCTTAAGCTGAGACAAGCTCGTTTCGGCATAAGGATCCAAGAAAATTCTCAAACCTGCTTGTTTATCGACCCAATCGGTCAAATCATAAATCGGACTCAGTGCGGGTAAAACGGTTCTACCACATTGTTCGGCCGCATGTTGCACAATTTTTTGCCAATGCATCAACCGTTGCTGTTGCTTTTCACCTTTCAATTGCACGACACAACGCTCGGTCACCAACGGAGTGATCCTGTTAACCCCTAATTCTACGGCTTTCTGTACGCCCCAATCCATCTTATCGCCTCGCGATATCGCAAGGCCCAGATTAATCATCAAATTAGACTCAACCGTCCGGTCGCGCCATTGCCCCAGATCCAGAGCAACTCTTTTTTTACTCGCTTCTGCAACAACTGCCGTATATTCGCCGCCCGTGCCATCGAAAACGATCAAGCTCGAATCTCTCTTCAGTCGTAAAACCGTTCTGACATAATGAGCCGCATCGTCGTCAAGCTCTACGGTTTGACTTTTGCCAAGACCTTCTTGCACATACAAACGGGAAACTCTCATCTCAAATACCCATGACCTGTGAGTTAAACTTCGTGCGGTCACAAAAAAAGGGCTTTCGCCCTTTTCTCGACAAACCACAGATCCTTTTCGATTAATCCGATAAATTCAAATTATTCCAAATCGCTAACGACGGCGCGGATTGATTCATCGTATAAAAATGCAATCCCGGGGCGCCATTATCCAACAATTGCTGACATAAACGCGTTACGACATCGCAACCGAACGCGATGATTTGCTCCCTATCGTCACCAAAGCCTTCCAGTTTTTTCCTCAGCCAGCGAGGAATATCCGCGCCGCACATATCGGAAAAACGGAATAATTGCGAATAATTCGTAATCGGCATGATGCCGGGAACAATCGGAATATCGATACCCATTTTTTCGCAGGCATCGACAAAATAAAAATAAGACTCTGCGTTATAAAAATACTGCGTAATCGCGGCATTCGCACCGGCATCGACTTTGCGTTTGAAATTCTTTAAATCCTCGGCAGCACTACGCGCCTGAGGATGGGTCTCGGGGTAGGCTGCGACATGAATCTGAAAATAATCACCGGTTTCGCTACGAATAAATTCGACCAATTCATTGGCATAACGAAATTGCCCGGCCGACATCATTCCGGATGGCAAATCGCCTCTCAACGCGACGATTTTTTTTATCCCGTTCGAGCGGTATCCGTGCAGAATCTCTCTGATATTTTCATGCGTCGATGCAACGCAAGACAGATGAGGCGCTGCAGCAACGCCGCGCTCTTGAATTTTGACGACCGTATCGAAAGTCTTATCCCGTGTCGACCCGCCGGCGCCGAAAGTCACCGAAAAAAAATCGGGATTCAACCGGCTCAACTTTTCATGTACCGCCTGCAAACTTTCCTCGCCGGCTTCGGTCTTGGGCGGATAAAATTCGAAACTGAACAGCTTGGGATATTTTTGTTGTGTTTGCATGATTTCAGATTATTGAAACAACAGACAAACCAATCAATGACTTGTCTGTGTCTATATCGATCAATAACGGTAATGTTCGGGCTTGAACGGTCCATCCGCCGGCACATTGATGTACTCGGCTTGCTTCTCAGTCAACCGGGTCAATTTCACACCCAATTGATTTAGATGCAACGCGGCGACTTTTTCATCCAATTTTTTAGGCAACACATAAACTTTATTCTCGTATTTATCCGCATGATTCCATAGCTCCATTTGCGCCAGGACCTGATTGCAGAACGAGTTAGACATGACAAAGCTCGGATGACCTGTCGCACAACCTAAATTGACCAACCGCCCTTCGGCTAATACGATTAAACGCTTGCCGTCCGGGAAGATAACATGATCGACTTGCGGCTTGATGTTTTCCCATTGGTATTGTCGTAACGAAGAAATTTCGATCTCGGAATCAAAATGCCCGATATTGCAGACAATAGCTTGATCTCTCATCGCCGCCATATGATCATGCGCAATGACATTGAAATTACCGGTCGCCGTCACAAAAATATTGGCGACCGGCGCGGCTTCTTCCAATGTAACGACACGATAACCTTCCATCGCCGCCTGTAAGGCGCAAATCGGATCGATTTCGGTAATCCATACGGTCGCACCCAAACCACGTAACGATTGCGCACAGCCCTTGCCGACGTCGCCATAACCGCAGACGACTGCAATTTTACCGGCAATCATGACATCGGTTGCGCGCTTGATACCGTCAACCAAGGATTCGCGGCAACCGTAAAGATTATCGAATTTCGACTTGGTGACCGAATCATTGACATTGAAGGCCGGGACCATCAGCTTGCCTTTGGCAACCATTTCGGTTAGCCGCAACACGCCTGTGGTCGTTTCCTCGGAAAGACCCTTGACATCGGCCATGAGCTCAGGATATTGCTGATGCATCATCAACGTCAAATCGCCCCCGTCATCCAAGATCATATTCGGACGCCAACCGTTCGGGCCTTCGATCGTTTGCGCGATACACCACTCAGCCTCTTCCTCAGTTTCGCCTTTCCAAGCGAAAACCGGAATACCCTTAGCGGCAATCGCCGCGGCCGCATGATCCTGTGTCGAAAAAATGTTGCAGGACGACCAGCGAACTTCAGCGCCCAGTGCGATCAAAGTCTCGATCAGAACTGCCGTCTGAATCGTCATATGCAAACAGCCTGCGATCCGTGCGCCTTTCAGTGGTTGTTCACTGCCGAATTCCTTGCGCAAAGCCATCAAGCCCGGCATTTCGGTTTCGGCAATATTGATTTCCTTACGGCCCCACTCGGCTAAATTAATATCTGCGACTTTGTAGTCCGGTTGAGTCATTGTTATCTCCTAAATTTAATTAGAGTCCGGCCGCATCTCTCAATGCATCGGCTTTATCTGTTTTTTCCCAACTGAAGGACGCTTCGGTTCTACCGAAATGGCCGTACGCAGCAGTCGCTTGATAAATCGGCTTCAATAAGTCCAAAGCTGCAATTAAACCTTTCGGTCTTAAGTCAAAATGTTCCCGAATAATTTGTACCAACCTTTCTTCACCGATTTTTCCGGTCCCGAAAGTCTCGACGCTGATCGAAGTCGGTTCGGCAACACCGATCGCATAGGAAACTTGGATTTCGCAACGCTCGGCAAGGCCTGCCGCAACAATATTTTTTGCGACATAGCGCGCCATGTAAGCTGCAGATCTATCCACTTTCGACGGATCCTTACCGGAAAATGCGCCTCCGCCGTGTCTTGCCATCCCGCCGTAGGTATCGACGATGATTTTACGGCCGGTTAAACCGCAATCGCCGACCGGACCGCCGATCACGAAATTACCAGTCGGATTGATGAAATATTGGGTGTCTTTGTGCAACCATTCCTTAGGCAGAACATGCAAAATAATCTCGTCCATAACGGCTTCATGAATCTGCTTGGCACCGATTTCCGGAGAATGTTGGGTCGACAATACGACTGCGTCGATCGCGACCGGCTTATTGTTCTCATAGCGGAAAGTAATTTGGCTTTTCGCATCCGGTCTAAGCCATGGCAGGGTTTTATTTTTGCGAACTTCGGCTTGGCGTTTGACCAATAAATGTGAATAAGTGATCGGAGCCGGCATTAACACGTCAGTTTCATTAGTCGCATAACCGAACATCAAGCCTTGGTCGCCCGCACCTTGTTCATGATTATCGGACTCGTTGACGCCCATCGCGATATCGGACGACTGCTTGCCGATTGCGTTCAAGACCGCGCAACTTTGTCCGTCGAAACCGATATCGCCATGATCGTAACCGATCTCGCAGACGACTTTTCTGACCAGTGCTTCGGTATCCACCCATGCATCGGTCGTGATTTCGCCGGCTAAAATAACCATACCGGTTTTAACCATTGTTTCGCAGGCCACCCGCGAGCGAGGGTCTTGCTCTAGGAGTGCATCCAATACCGCATCGGAAATTTGATCCGCGACTTTATCTGGATGACCTTCCGAAACCGATTCTGATGTAAAAATAAAATTATTGCTCACGACACCGCCTTTACTATCTAATGTCTAATACACAAAAGGCTGCATCAGCAGCCTTTCAAATGATGGTGGGCCCTGTAGGACTTGAACCTACGACCTGCCGATTATGAGTCGGACGCTCTAACCAACTGAGCTAAGGGCCCTTAAACTTTTATTCGCCATCCAAGAAGCAGCGCAATTGTTCGGATCTCGACGGATGTCTCAATTTTCTTAATGCTTTTGCTTCTATTTGCCGTATCCTTTCGCGAGTCACATCAAACTGTTTACCAACCTCTTCCAAAGTGTGATCGGTGTTCATATTAATCCCAAATCGCATTCTCAAGACTTTTGCTTCTCTAGCTGTCAAACCGGCCAACACGCTTTGGGTCGACTCTCTAAGACCTGCAATCGTCGCCGATTCAATGGGGGACAATACTTTAGCATCTTCTATGAAATCTCCCAAATGAGAATCTTCATCGTCTCCGATCGGCGTTTCCATAGAAATCGGTTCTTTCGCAATTTTCAATACCTTACGAACTTTGTCTTCAGGCATTTCCATGCGCTCGGCCAGTTCTTCCGGGGTCGCCTCACGACCCAATTCTTGCAGAATCTGCCTTGAAATCCGGTTTAATTTATTGATCGTTTCAATCATATGCACCGGAATTCTAATCGTTCTGGCCTGATCGGCAATCGAACGCGTGATCGCCTGCCTGATCCACCAGGTCGCATAAGTCGAAAACTTATATCCGCGTCGGTACTCGAATTTATCGACCGCTTTCATTAAGCCGATATTACCTTCCTGAATCAAATCTAGGAATTGCAAGCCGCGGTTGGTATATTTTTTTGCGATCGAAATGACCAAGCGTAAGTTCGCTTCGATCATCTCCTTCTTAGCGCGCCGGACTTTTGCTTCGCCAATCGACATGCGTCGGTTGATATCCTTGATATCGCTAACTGACAAGCCATAGGTACTGGCAATATCGGCTAATACCGATTGCGCCTTCTTGACTTCCTGCTCATTTTCCGCGATGGCCTGATTATCAATTCCCGTCGATCGCAGATATTGAACCAACCATTCGTAATCGGTCTCATGACCGGTCATTGCAATAATAAATTCTTTGCGTGTCATTTTGGCTTCATTGACACACAAATCCGCTATTAATCTTTCCTTTTCACGGATAAGAGCGACCGCCTCTGAAACGGTAGCCGTCAACCTTTTAAAATATTGCGGAGCCCATTTAAACTCGATAAAACTTTCTGCAAGCTCATCTAGTTTTTCATTGACCTTAGGATCACCGTAACCATATTTCTTGATTGCTGCCGCCGCCGATTTATGCAGCTTACGCAACACTTCGACTTTTTCCTTGACATCATTATAGTCAAGTCCTTTGACCTCATCTTCGTCGGCGTCCTCATCGACCGAGTCGTCATTAGCCGCTTGACTACTGAAAACCGCCTCCGGTTCACTAAGATCAACGAAACCGGAAACCAAGTCCGTCAAACGAATACCGCCCTCTTCGTCCGATATGGAATCGAAGTCACTAATGAATTCATCAACGACTTTACAGGATCGAGAAATCGCTCTGACAACCTGTTGCTGTCCTTCTTCTATGCGTTTGGCGATTTTTAATTCGTCTTCCCGGTTCAGTAATTCAACCGATCCCATTTCCCTCATATACATGCGAACCGGATCGGTAGTTCTGCCGAACTCGCTATCAACCGAGGCTAAGGCCGCTACTTCGTCATCATCATCCTCATCACCGGTAACCGCAGCGCCGTCGGTAATGAGCGAGTCTTCATCGGGGGCATCCTCATAAACTTGAATACCCATGTCGTTTATCATACCGATGATATCTTCTATCTGTTCCGGATCGGCAATATCGCTGGGCAAATGATCGTTAACCTCGGCATACGTCAAGTAACCTTGTACTTTACCTTTGGCTATCAATTGTTTAAGTTGGGACTGCTGTTGTTCTTGATTCATCACTCACTCACAGAATACGATCAGCACAATTACGCTGAACAGGAAATTATACAACATATTCTTTTTTATGTTAATACGAATTCCCTTTTATCGGCTTACCAGTAATCTCCCTAATATTTCTCGCTCCTCTCGACTTAAGCCTTCCGCCGACTCTTTTTCTAATAACCGCTCAATACGACTTTCTCTCGCTTGCGCATTCAATCGCTCCAAAGCGTCTGAAAATTCGGCACGAACCCCTTCTTCGGGAACCATTACATCCAAAAAGACCAGTTGCTTCACGACTTTCTCACTATTTCGTCCACGAAACAATTCTAAAAGCATGGAAAGATTTTTCGGGTGCTCGCTCGAAATCAGATCGACAACCTCCTTAAACAATTCTTTGCCAGGAAAGTTCAAACTCTCCCAATCGAGCTCTTTTTGCTCGACAACCTCGATCAAATCGGGATTTTGCAACAGCAATGAGATAGCCACCCTTGCAGGAGATAAACGCTTTTTATCCCTATGGACGGCAGCCTTGGACGCCTTTGTCAGTGTAGCCGTATTTTCTAAAACGTCCAGTTTATTGAAACCCGATAAATCCTGAAGTCTTTGATACATCATCTCCCTGAATACGCCGACCGGCAATTGCTCTAAATACTTTTTCGAACGACTAATCAACTGTGCACGCCCCTCCATTGACTCCAGCGACAATTCGCCTTGAACCCGGCCGAAAAAATATTCGGATAGCGTTGCAGCCAAAGCAATACCACGCTCGAATGCAGCAACACCTTCCGCCCTAATCAACGAATCTGGATCCTGGCCTTCGGGCAGCAGCATGATTTTTACCTGCCTACCATCTTTCAAACAGGGAAAAGTTGCCTCCATCGCACGCCAAGCCGCCTCTTTTCCGGCTTTGTCGCCATCGAAACAAAACACTAATTCCGAACTAAACCGGAACAATAATTCCATATGCGCCTTGGACGTCGACGTACCTAGGGTCGCAACGGCATAGCCAATACCGAACTGAGCCAAAGCCACCACATCCATATAGCCCTCGACCACCAGAATCCGTTCCGGCCTTGAATGGCTTTGCAGTAATTCATAAAGCCCGTAAACTTCATTACCTTTAGAAAATATGGGCGTTTCCGGTGAATTCAAGTATTTCGGCAAAGAATCATCCAATACCCTCGCGCCGAAACCCACGACGCGCCCACGCTTATCGCGGATAGGAAACATGACTCTCCCGCGGAAGCGATCATATCCGCCCCCGCCCTCCTTGCTAACAAGCAACCCGGCTTTAGTAAGCGCCTCAAAATTGAAACGGGAAGCCAACGTATTCCAACCTTCAGGCGCATAACCCAATTGATACGCCTTAGCGATTGCACCGCTGACACCACGACGCTTTAAATAATCGATAGCCTTCTTGCCGTCTCCGCTCGCTAATTGTTCAGCATAAAATGCGGCTACTTGATCCATCAATTCGTAGATCGGCCCGACATCGCTCCGGGAGCTTCCTGCCGGCGCTACAATTGACTCGCGCGGCACCGAAACACCGACAAATGCAGCCAGATCTTCGACCGCCTCGACAAAATCCAAATGGCTAAAATCCATTAAGAAACTGATGGCATTGCCGCTGGCTCCGCAACCAAAACAATAAAAGAACTGTTTTTTACGATTAACCGAAAAACTAGGCGTTTTTTCTGTGTGAAACGGACAGCGCGCTACAAAGTTGCTACCCGTTTTTTTTAAAGGAACGTGCGAGTCGATTAAATCAACGATGTCAACTCGCAGTAGGAGATCATTAATAAAGTCTCGAGGAATTCTACCGGACATAGATTACCCGGAACTCAAACTTTAATAGACGAATCGGACTATCACCCTGCTAAAACGGCTTTAATTTTTGCACTAACGATCGACATATCGGCGCGGCCTTGCATTTTATTCCTCAGCAACCCCATCACTTTACCCATATCCTTAACCGATTCGGCACCGGATTGCTCAACCGCTTCGGCAACCATTTCATCAATTTCCTGCTCGGTTAGCGCCTGCGGCAGATAGTCCTGAATCACCAAAATCTCGGCTTCTTCGACCTCGACCAAATCCATGCGGTTTGCCCCTGAGTACTGCCTAATCGACTCCCTGCGCTGCTTGACCATTTTATCGAGCACGGCAATGATCTGATCATTATCGAGTTCGATACGCTCATCGACCTCGCGCTGTTTGATGGCCGCCATGATTAAACGTATCACGGCGAGTCTCGCTTTTTCGCCGCCCTTCATAGCGGCTTTCATATCTTCCTTGATACGGTCTTTTAGTAATTCCATACCAATATCAATTCCGGTCGAATTATAATTGCGGACGACCGCGGCGCAGATTTTTCAACGCATAACGTTCGCGAGCCAATTTTTTTAAATGACGCTTGATCGCCGCCGCACCTTTTCTTTTACGTTCGGCAGTGGGTTTTTCATAGAATTCACGACGTCTGACTTCGGACAGGACACCGGCTTTCTCGCAAGCACGCTTAAAACGGCGAATAGCAATATCGAATGGTTCGTTTTCTTTAACTTTTACTGACGGCATTATTAATGATCCAACTGTGTTAATATTTAAAAATCGAGGGACGATAGTCCCTATATAAAAATGAACTCATTATTATACGCCCTCTTAGCATTTTTTCAAAAACCATGTACGTTTTAGGCTTAGAAACTTCCTGCGATGAAACCGGAGTCGCTATTTATCATTCCGAAAAAGGTCTCATCAACCATTTGCTCTACAGTCAAATCGACATGCACAGCGAATACGGCGGCGTCGTTCCCGAACTGGCCTCCCGCGACCATATTCGCAAACTCGTCCCGCTGATCAAACAATGCATGAACGAAGCCGGGCTAACGAGCCGAGATATCGGCGGTATTGCTTATACTGCAGGGCCTGGATTAATGGGCGCCTTGCTAGTCGGCGCGGCTACCGCAAACAGCTTAGCTTGGGCTTGGCGAAAACCGGCGATCGCAGTTCATCACATGGAAGGGCACTTACTCGCGCCAATGCTGGAAAACAATCCGCCGTCATTTCCATTTCTAGCCCTATTGATTTCGGGAGGTCATACGATGCTGGTCGAAGTTACAGGTATTGGCCGATATCGCTTATTGGGAGAATCGCTCGACGACGCTGCCGGCGAAGCCTTCGACAAAACCGCCAAAATGCTCGGCCTGGGTTATCCCGGAGGCCCCAAACTATCCGAACTAGCCAAACGCGGTACGCCACGCTTTAAATTCCCAAGGCCTATGACCGACCGACCCGGGCTCGATTTCAGTTTCAGCGGCCTAAAAACTTACACAATGAATGCATTGCACGACACAGCACAATCCGATCAGGACAAAGCCGATATCGCTTTCGCTTTTCAGACCGCCGTTGCTGAAACATTGAGCATCAAATGCAAACGCGCACTACAACAAACCCAATTGGATAAATTGGTCGTAGCCGGCGGCGTCAGCGCTAATTCGGTCATACGCCAATCTTTGACGGAAATGGCCTACAAAGAACGAGCCCTAATTTATTTTCCACGACCTGAATTTTGCACCGATAACGGTGCAATGATTGCCTATGCCGGCTGCCAACGATTGATGGCCGACCAACACCAGGGAAGCGTTATATTTGCACGCGCGCGCTGGCCGATTGAAGAACTGCTGCCGGTTTAGGAATATGCACAAATTTACTTCTACAAGTTTTAGGCACTGTGGAGGTTCGGCATTGCTTAAGGAAGCGCCGAAACCCTCGTCAAACACACCTGAACTGCTAACTAAAATTATAAGCAACCCCTCCTTGCTTAGCTCTCCTCGCCGGCCAATAGCCTCTGTATGTTACTTTTATGACGCCACAATAATAATACGGTCATCAACACACAAGACCCGACCAGACCCGGACTCTCGACAATATACCATGCATAAACGGATGATAAGCTCGATGCAATCAAAGCCGATAAAGACGAAATCTTGGAAATTTTATAAATTAACAGCCAAGTTGCAATGATCGCGAAACCCAACAGCCAGGCAAAACCCAGTAATACGCCAACCGATGTCGCGACCCCTTTACCGCCTTTGAATCCGAAAAAAACCGGATATAAATGCCCAAGAAATGCCGCCAAACCGATCAAGGCCAACGCATCGACAGGCATGCCCAGTATTTTTGCCAAATACACAGGCAATAAGCCCTTCAACATATCGCCTAACAACGTAATGCCGGCCGCTTTTTTTCCGCCGATTCTCATCACATTCGTCGCCCCGGGATTTCCGGACCCCTGCTCACGAGGATCAGGTAAACCCATCATTCGACAAACAATAATCGCACTCGAAACCGAACCTGCCAAATACGCGAACAGCACAAACAACCCTTCAAGCATTATTTCACCTATCAACATAGAACTGTATTTCCCCAATATTCAATAAATTTGATGATATTTACGGCCAATTGCTATAAATTTGCCTTATATCATTCTTATATCGATAATAACTCAACGACATAATAAACGGAAAATTCAATGGACATCATTTTTTTAGGTGGTCTAGAAATCGAAACGATCATTGGCATCTATGACTGGGAAAGAACCCAAAAACAAACCGTAGTACTGGATATCCAAATGGCCTTCGATATTAGCAAAGCAGCCGAGACCGACGATATCAAGCATGCCCTTGACTATAAGTCCGTTTCCAAACGCATTATCTCGTTTGTCGAAGCGAGCGAATTTTTTCTAGTCGAAAAATTAATCGAAGAAATTGCTAAACTGATACAAAGCGAATTTCATGTACCATGGGTAAAAATCGTATTAAACAAAAAAGGCGCCATTCGCGGAGCCAGCGATGTCGGCATTATCATCGAACGAGGTAAAAAATAAATCATGGCCCGATGCTACATAAGCATAGGCAGCAACATTGACCGGGATGACAACATCCCCTCTAGCTTGCGCGCGCTCGACCATCATTTCGGCCAACTGATCATTTCCAGTCTTTACGAATCGGAAGCGGTTGGCTTCAACGGCGATAATTTTTATAATCTTGTCGTGGGATTCGATACCGAGCTCGATGTCAAGTGCGTCGCCAAAATACTCAAACAAATCGAACTAGAGCATGGCAGGGTTCGCGACAGTAAAAAATTTTCCGCGCGAACACTAGATCTTGATTTACTGTTATACGACGACCTAATTATCGAAGATGGGCGATTACAAATACCTCGCAAGGAAATCGAACAATACGCCTTCGTCCTTGAACCGCTCGCAGAAATTGCTCCGGACAGCAAACATCCGATTAGCCGATTAAGTTACAAAGAATTATGGCAAAATCTAGACAAAGGCAATGTCAAGCAAACGCGTATACGACCCGATTGGCCTCTTAAGCAATGATCTGTTTTTTAACTTCGTCATTCTAAAATTAAAATTTAAGCTACACTGGCATTCTTAACTTACATTCAAATCTGGTCGATAAAAAATCGAATCGCTCAGCATTTTTCATACTTAGGATTCGGTCATAAATAACTTCCCTATTTTTAATGCAAGGTAAGCTGGTTCGGTTGCTCGATTAACAGGTGTCGGCGGCAGGGCAGATTTTTGCTCCTCGGCAATTGCTCCTTCATTGCCCTAATACACGCCACCCATGGCGTAATGCAAAATCTGCATTCATGCCATCCTTGGCAATCAGTCGCCGTCAAGCCTACACAGATGTATTTACGGCGCCCTGTCAAGCCCCCTCAATAAAGCTCCAGCAATTCCCAATTTGAGAATAAAAAAGGGGGCGGAGTGTGCTTGGCGAGGATGTCGTCGGCAGGGAGCCGCCGCCAAGCCACCATGGGTGGGTTTACGGCGTTCCTCGACAGGCATACCCCGTACCCTGAACACGGAGAAATTTCTCAAACCGAGAATTGCTGACAAAGCTCATAGTCCCAGGAATTTATTTGTCACGAAATCCTTAACTAAAATAAATCATTATAATTTTCGATGACCTCAAACATTTCTCACACAAACCGCGGACTCGATAAATCTCTTGAGTCGTTTAACGCGGATTTACATCGATTGGCGAAGCAACAACTGCAAGAACACGCAGGCGCAAGGACATTCAAGATTTATCATCAACAACAAGCTTTTTGGATTAAACAGAGCCAGATTGCTCACCGTAGAATTTGGCATTGGCTCGGAGCAGTTGTCGCGATACTGAGCCGCAATCCCTTACTAAAACCCACCGTCGCTACCGGAGGGCCCGAGGCATTGAAAGCCGAGGCTAACCGCTTGAGAAAGCTTGCGGCTTTAGGCGTCAGCGTTCCCCAAATCGTTGCCGAGGGCAAGGACTGGTTCATGCTTAATGATATCGGCCGCCCATTGACAGGCTGGATTAGAGACCCCGAAGTTTCGCGGGAACAAAAACGCACAATCGTCAAAAAGGCCTCCGAACAATTGGCCTTGCTTCACAGTCAAGGACTGTGGCACGGCCGCCCCGCTTTCAGAGACATGGCTTACGATGGTCAATTCTTCGGATTTTTAGATTTCGAGGAAGATCCGGGCGGCGTACTGACTCCGGCTCAGTGCATGTTGCGCGATGCTTTGCTTTATTTCCATAGCTTACATCGATACCTGGCCGATGATCGGCCTATGATACTAGAAGCCATCGAAGTCTACCGACAGCTAGCGCCTAAATCCATGTGGTGCAATACACTTTCCTTCGCAAGACAAGTTTGGCTGATTTACGGACTGCTGGCTTTGCTGCACCGTTATTTAGGAAAAGATGCAAAATACGCATACCAAACACTCAAAACCCTAAGAAACTACGGCAACTAAAGACGATTCCCCAAATGCGTTCGCTGAAGGGTTAGCAAAACAATGTTCTCCCTCCATCGACCGCAATGACTTGGCCGGTAATGTAATCTGCTTCCTTGATTAAAAACCGTACCGCGCGAGCAATATCCTCGGGCGCGCCGTTACGTTTCAGCGCAATCCGTTCGACAATTTCCTGTTTAACCGCTTCCGACATATCCTGCTCCGGCCATAAAATTGCACCGGGCGACACTGCGTTGACCCTGATGTCGGGGCCTAGTTCCTTGGCCATAACCCGGGTCATCGCCACTAAACCGGCCTTGGCTATACTATAAACCGGATAGCCTTTGAGCCCTCGTTCCGCATGAATATCGGTAATATTCACGACACAGCCCCGCCTTGCCGAAAGCTCCTCGACTAAGGCTTGCGTTAAAAAAAACGGCGCTTTCAGATTACTACCGATCAATTCATCCCAGTCATGCTCGGAAACTTGGCCGATTCCGGTCGGATAAAACGAAGACGCATTATTGACCAAGGCATCGATACCGCCCCAGGTCGTTTTCGCATAATCGGCCAACAATAACAATTCAGCCTTTACCGCCAAATCCGCCTTAATTATCTGCGCCGAATCGGGCCGAATGTCGTTCAACAGATCGCGCAACTGCAGAGCATTACGCTCCGATGATCTATAATGCAACAAAATATTAAATCCGCTTTCATGCAACAACTTTGCACAGGCCGCGCCAATACGCTTGGCGCCACCGGTAATTAATACATTTTTGCGCACGGACGCCCCTTCTCGCTTATGAATAAAACCTTACTACTCATCGGATTTTACTTATTAATCAACGCTTGTAGCGAATCGCCACCCACACTTCCCGAACTACCCGAAAATGCCGTCATTCTCGCGTTCGGCGATAGCTTGACTTATGGCGTCGGCGCCTCTGACGGTGACGACTATCCTCGCGTATTATCCAAATTGATAGGCCGCGAAGTCATCAACGAAGGCCTCTCTGGAGAAACCAGTCAATCGGGTGCGCAACGCCTGCCGGCGTTGCTCGACGAATATCGCCCGGACTTGTTGATCTTGATTCACGGCGGTAACGACATGCTACGGAAAATCTCCGCCCAGGAAACCATCGACCATCTCAACTCGATGATCGCAGAAGCGCGGCAGCGCAATATCGGCGTGATTATGATGGGCGTCCCTAAGCCCGCGTTATTTTTGTTGGATAGCGCGGAATTTTATCGCACCATAGCCGAAGAACATGCCATTCCGGCAGACCTGAATACATTGCCTGAATTACTCGGCAATACCGAATTCAAATCGGACCCGGTTCATCTGAATCCTGCCGGCTACAGAAAGCTCGCTGAAAAAATCCGAGATTTATTGATTAAAACAGGCGCGTTGGCGCCAGCCTAACGATCATGAAGAAGCCATCATCGCCCCGGCAATAAAAGTTCGGGCGTGTCGGAGGATGCGGTCACTCGCCCGACAGGACACCGTGAACCCAGCACCTAAATTATGCAAGATAGTTACCATAGCCAAATGGCTATGGAATTTAGGTGCTGGGTGAATACGTCCATGTAGGCTCGACGGCGGCGACTGATTGCCATGGATGGCATGAATGCAGATTTTGCATTACGCCATGGATGGCGTGTATTAGGGCAATGCAGGAGCAATTGCCGAGGAGCAAAAATCTACCCTGCCGCCGACGCCTGTCGAACGAGCAACCGCACCCTCTTCGGAACCGCATTTTCGTTGCTAAGCTTTTGCTTATCGAAAAATTAAATAAGGTATGCAAATCGTCGAACTTTCACAGTAAAATTTAGAAAATTATCAATCTTTGTCGCTATCGTTAAAACTCTGCAATTGACCCGATAACGCCTCGGCGGGCTTACGCACAAATAATCGGGAAAACAACAAACCGAGTTCGAACAAAAGCCACATCGGAATAGCCAACAAAGTCTGAGATATTGCATCTGGGGGCGTCAAAAACATTCCGATGATAAAAGCGCCGACAATCACATAAGGGCGTTTTTCAGCCAAAGCTTTCGGGGTAATCAGGCCGGTCCAGACCAATACGATCGTAAAAATCGGCACCTCGAACGCCAAGCCAAAGGCAAAAAATAAGGTCAGCACAAAGTCCAGATATTTTGCAATATCGGTCATTACCGCGACGCCGGTCGGCGCGGCTGCGGTCAGGAAGCCGAAGATCAAAGGAAACACAACGAAATACGCAAACACAACGCCCAGATAGAACAGAAACGTACTTGCAATCAAGAGCGGCAAAATCATGCGACGCTCGTTTCTATAGAGCCCCGGAGCGACAAAAGCCCAAAATTGATACAGAATGATCGGTACCGCAATAAAAATCGACAGTACCAAGGCTAACTTGAAAGGTGTAAAAAACGGCGATGCGACATCGATCGCGATCATCGTGCTGTTTTCCGGCAAATGGGCAAGTAATGGCCCCGCCAGAAAACTATAAATTTCATTAGCATAAGAAGCTAAACCGAGAAATACGACTAAAACCGATAAAACGACCTTTAATAGACGATTTCTCAGTTCGATTAAATGGGAAATAAACGGCTGTTCTTGCGTTTCGTCAAAATTATCGCGGCTCATAAAATTTATTTTGGTTTGCTTTGGTCTTCCGAAGCCGATTCAATGCTGGATTGAACCGAATGTGCCGCTTCCTTGGTTTCATCCAAGGTTTTTTGTATCTCATCGAACGCCGATTGCTCTTTGAGCACTTGACGAATTTCCTCTGCTTGCAATTCCTGCTTGATTTCTGCTTTCACCGAGGCAACGGTATTACGCAATTTACCCACCCAAAACCCGGCAATCCGGGCGGCTTTCGGCAGCCTCTCCGGCCCGATGACCAATAAGGTGACCAAGCCGATCAGAACTAATTCCCAAAAACCGACATCGAACATAATTTAAACTTTGTCCTGCTCCGATGGCGTTTTTTCTTTTGACTTTTCGGTGTCGTCCTCAGCCAGTTGCTTACCTTCCTCGCCGTCTTTTACCGCCGAACGAAAACTTTTGATCGCCCCGCCCAAATCCGAACCGATATTGCGCAAGCGCTTGGTACCGAACAAAACAATCACGATCACCAAAATAATCAACAATTGCGTGACACTCATGCCCATTTCTTAACTCCGGTTGTTTTAGTGAATAGCGAATGATAGTTGGTGAATAGTAAATGGAAAATCGTAAATTGAGTTCGTACTTTAGCTTTTGTGTTTATGCATCGGGCTATTCAGCAGCATAAGCTTAAACCAAGGACACAATGAACCCGCTAATCAACATGACTTTCCGCCATCCATTGACTATTCACTATTGACCCTTCTCTATTTCCCCCGGCTCGCTTTTTCCTCGAGTCCGGACAGCCCGAAACGGCGTTGCAGTTCGCGCAACACATCGTCAGGGCCTAATCCTTGATGCGCCAACATCACCATGCTGTGAAACCAAAGATCGGCCGTTTCGTAAACGATTTTTTCTTTATCGCCATCCTTCGCAGCCATGACCGTCTCGGTCGCTTCTTCACCGATCTTCTTTAAAATACTATCCAAACCTTTCGCATAAAGGCTTGCGACGTAAGACTTGTCGGCCGACTCCTCTTTACGTTGCTCCAGAATTGTAGCCAGCTCTTGCAATACTTGATTCATTTTTTATAGATCGTTTGAGGGTCTTTCAAAACCGGTTCGACTGCCTGCCATTGATCGTCTTTCAAAGTTCGATAAAAACAACTTTCACGGCCGGTATGACAAGCAATGTCGCCCTGCTGTTCAATTTTCAGCAAAATAACATCTTCATCGCAATCCAGATAAACACCGAGCACTTTTTGCCGATGACCCGATTCCTCGCCTTTACGCCATAGTCGGTTACGGGAACGCGACCAATACACCGCATAGCCTTCGCTGACCGTCAACGCCAGCGATTCGCGGTTCATCCAGGCAAACATCATCACCTTGCCGCTATCGGCTTGCTGCGCAATGACAGGAACTAAGCCGTCACTAGTCCAGCGAATTTCATCTAGCCATCTTTCACTCATGACAAACGCACCTCGATACCTTTTCCGGCCATGTGTTCCTTGGCCTGCTGCACGGTATATTCGGCAAAATGAAAAATACTCGCGGCCAAGACCGCATCGGCCTTGCCTTCTATAATGCCGTCAGCCAAGTGATCCAAATTGCCGACCCCGCCCGAAGCAATCACCGGCACGGCCACAGCCTCGCTGACCGCGCGAGTCAAAGCCAAATCAAAACCTTCGCGCGTTCCGTCCCTATCCATACTGGTCAATAATATTTCGCCGGCACCGTAATCGGTCATTTTTTTTGCCCACTCGACCGCATCGATACCGGTCGGCTTGCGGCCGCCATGAGTGAATATTTCCCAACGATCGGGTTGTCCCGCTTCACTAACTTTTTTGGCGTCGATCGCAACGACGATACATTGCGAACCGAATCGCGAAGCTGCTTCGCGCACAAATTCGGGATTGCTTACCGCCGCACTATTGATACCGACTTTATCGGCGCCGGCATTCAGCATGCGCCGGATATCGTCGAGCGTTCTGATACCGCCGCCGACCGTCAACGGAATAAAAACCTCGCCGGCCACTTGTTCGACCACATGCACGATCGTATCGCGATCATGATGCGTCGCAGTAATATCAAGAAAAGTCAGTTCGTCCGCGCCTTCTCGGTCATAGCGCCTGGCGATTTCGACCGGATCGCCGGCATCGCGGATATCGACGAATTTTACACCCTTGACGACACGCCCGTTATCGACATCTAAACAAGGAATGATGCGTTTAGCCAGACTCATAAATCAATCGCCGAAAGACTCGGCCAATTTCGCAGCTTCGGCAAAATCCAACGTTCCTTCATAGATTGCACGCCCTGTTATCGCACCGACAATACCATCGCCGACATGCTTGCCGAGCGCCTTGATATCGTCCAAATTGGTTATACCGCCCGAGGCGATCACCGGAATTCGGATCGAACGGGCCAATTCGGCGGTCGCCTCGACATTGACGCCGCTCATCATGCCATCGCGTGAAATATCGGTATAAATGATCGCTTCAACACCGTCTGCCTCAAATTTCTGCGCCATATCGATCACATCATGATGGGAAAGTTTAGACCAACCGTCGATGGCCACTTTACCGTTCTTAGCATCGAGCCCGACGATGATATGCCCCGGAAACTCGATTGCAACATCTTTGATAAAGTGCGGCTCGCTGACCGCTTTAGTTCCGATGATGACATATTGCACGCCGGCTTCGAGATACGCCTGAATCGTATCCTCGTCGCGAATACCGCCACCGATTTGTACCGGTATATCCGGATAGGCTTCGACAATACTCCGGATAATCGCAGCATTTTTCGGTTTACCGGCAAACGCACCGTCCAAATCCACCAAGTGAATGCGCTTCGCACCGGCTTCGACCCATTTCCCGGCAACACTCACCGGATCGTCTGAAAACACCGTATCATCGTCCATATTGCCCTGCCGCAAACGGACACATTTTCCTTCTTTCAAATCGATTGCAGGTATCAACAACATAAGATCAACATCCTCAAGATTTTAATGCCGGATTAACCGGACGCCCTATCAATTAACGTTAAATTGTCCATCCCACTGCAAAAAGTTTTTCAACAGCTGTAAGCCGGCTGATTGACTTTTTTCAGGGTGAAATTGCACGGCAAAAATATTTGCCTTTGCCAATGCGCAGGCAAATGGCTTCGGATAATCCGAAGTACCGGATACGACTGATTCATCCTCGGGAACGGCATAATAACTATGCACAAAATAAAATCGGCTGCCCGGCTCGATATTTTGCCAAAGCGGATGCGGTTGTTGCTTAACCCGATTCCAACCCATGTGGGGAATTTTCAGCCGTTCGCCGTTGTTATCCTGAAGGTTATCCGAAAAGCGCTGCACGTGACCCGGAATGATATTCAAACACATTGTCGCATCGCTTTCCTCGCTATCGGTTAATAAGGCCTGCATGCCTAGACAAATACCGAGCATCGGTTTTTCTTGCGCGGCGGTCTTGATCGCCGAAGCAAGACCTGAAGCATTGAGCGCTTGCATGCAATCGCCGATCGCCCCAACGCCGGGGAAAACGACTCGATCGGCCCGCAAAACGGATTCGATATCGGATACGACCCTGACTTCGGTACGAGGGTCCGCATGTTGCAAAGCTTTAGCAATGGAATGCAGATTGCCCATTCCATAATCGATAACTGCGACTGATGACATAGTGGGGGTAGGGTTACAAAGTTCCTTTGGTTGACGGCATCATTCCGGCCATTCGTGGATCTTGCGCGACCGCCATGCGTAGCGCCCGGCCCATCGCTTTGAATATGGTTTCGGCAATATGATGCGCATTGGAGCCTTTAAGGTTATCGATGTGCAAGGTTACGCCGGCATGGTTGACAAAGCCTTGAAAAAACTCGCGGAATAAATCGACATCGAAGCGGCCGATTGCGCCTCTAGGAAATTTGACATCGTACACCAATCCCGGACGACCTGAAAAGTCGATTACGACGCGAGATAAGGCTTCATCGAGCGGCACATAAGCATGACCGTAGCGATACAGGCCTTTTTTATCGCCGACCGCTTGGGCAAAAGCTTGACCGAGTGTAATACCGATATCTTCGACGGTATGATGATCGTCGATATGCAGATCGCCTTTAGCGGTAATATCGAGATCGATCAAACCATGCCGCGCAATTTGATCCATCATGTGTTCGAGAAAAGGCACGCCGGTCGAAAAAACCGCGCGTCCGGTACCATCCAGATTAATTGCGACTGTTATTTGTGTTTCGAGTGTATTGCGCTCGATTCGCGCGCTTCGTGAGGTCATAAAGACTGCGTTGTTAGTAATTAGCGGGCTTATTCTACTATGAAAAAAATCAATTATGCAGCGATTCGCTGCTAAATTAAGGCTAGTCTTATTTTGTAAGCCTAAGCGTACATAAATTTCAGCTTTGACTGACTTCTTTTTTAGTCATTTTGCGGCACAATAAGCCGTCGCCAAAACATAGGAGTTAGGGATAGATTTCGACAGGATGTCTTAAGGACGATCGCATAAGCCAACCACTCGGCGATAAATGCCTCGAATCGCTAGTCGATTCGAGGCTTTTTTTATGTTTCTTAGGCCGCCGCGGTTCTCGATGCCTTTTTGCGCTCATGCTCCTGCAGCAATTTCTTACGCAAGCGAATCGATACCGGCGTCACTTCAACCAGTTCGTCTTCATCGATAAACTCCAAGGCTTGCTCCAGCGACATTTTCTGAATCGGCGTTAAAATCAGATTCTCGTCGGTTCCCGCCGCTCTGATGTTAGTCAACTGCTTCGCTTTAGTCGGATTCACGACTAAATCGTTGCTTCGCGAATGAATGCCGACTAGCATGCCTTCGTAAACTTCATCGGCATGCACCAAAAACAACTCGCCACGCTCCTGTAACGCAAACAAGGCATAGGCCAATGCTTTACCTTGAGCCATAGAGACCAACACGCCGCGTTTACGCGCGCCCAACTCGCCCTTCTTAATAGGTCCGTAATGATCGAAAACATGATACAGCAACCCTGAGCCGGAGGTCGATGTCATGAACTCGGTTTGGAACCCGATCAAACCGCGTGACGGGATCATATACTCCAGCCGAATACGGCCTTTGCCGTCCGGCACCATATTCAACAAATCGCCTTTGCGCTCGCCGAGTTTTTCCATGATGGTTCCTTGATGCGCTTCCTCGACTTCGATCGTCACGAATTCGAAAGGCTCGCATTTTTCGCCGTCGATTTCTTTGATAATGACTTCCGGCCGGGACACACCCAATTCGAAGCCTTCGCGGCGCATGTTTTCAATCAATACCGATAGATGCAGCTCGCCGCGTCCGGACACTTTGAACTTATCCGGATCGTCGGTGCTCTCGACTCTTAATGCGACATTATGCTGCAATTCTTTTTGCAAGCGATCGTGAATTTGTCTCGAGGTGAGAAACTTACCTTCCCGACCGGCAAACGGCGAGGTATTGACTTGGAAAGTCATGGTCACGGTCGGTTCGTCGACCGACAAGGCCGGTAAGGCCTCGACCGTATCGGGATGACATAAGGTTTCGGAAATTTCCAACTTATCGATACCGGTAAACGCGATGATGTCCCCGGCTTGCGCTTCCGGTACTTCGACGCGCTCCAAGCCATGGAAACCGAAGATTTGTAAGATACGGCCTTTGCGGATCGCCCCTTCGCGATTGATCAACGTCAATGGCATATTGGTTTTCACTTTGCCTCGCTGAATACGCCCGATTCCTATCACGCCGACATAGGAGTTGTAATCCAGGCTACTGACCTGCATTTGGAACGGCCCGTCCAAGTCGACATCCGGCGGACTGACTTTTTCGACAATCGTTTCGAACAACGGCGTCATATCGCCGTCGGTCGCATCGGTATCTAAACTGGCATAACCGTTTAGCGCCGACGCATAGACGATCGGAAAATCCAATTGCTCGTCGGTCGCGCCAAGACGGTCGAAAAGATCGAAGGTTTGATCGACCACCCAATCCGGACGAGCGCCGGGGCGATCGATTTTATTGATCACGACAATCGGCTTTAAACCCAATGCAAACGCTTTTTGCGTCACGAAACGAGTTTGCGGCATCGGCCCGTCGACGGCGTCGACTAACAACAACACAGAATCGACCATCGACAATACGCGCTCGACTTCTCCGCCGAAATCGGCATGGCCTGGAGTATCGACGATGTTGATATGATAACCGTTCCAATCCAACGCGGTATTTTTGGCCAGAATCGTAATGCCCCGTTCTTTTTCAATGTCGTTCGAATCCATGATCCGCTCGGAAACCTTTTCATGGCTCTTGAACGTGCCGGACTGTTGTAACAACTTATCGACCAAGGTGGTTTTGCCGTGGTCTACGTGCGCAATAATTGCGATATTTCTTAAATTTTCGATCACTTAAATAAACTCTGAAGATTAATGAATTATGTGGCAACCTGAACTTCTGATTGAGAAGTCAGACGCCGAACATTGAGAAAGGCAAGATTGAATGGTTAGCTTTGTTCCCAAGGTAAATCATGAAAACGCCAACCGCCCCGGTTGCCGCGGTGTTTGCCGTCGTCGAGAGGCCCTTCGAAGCCTTGCAATATATTGATAGGACGAGAATACCCAGCCGCCGCTAAAGCCGCCGCCGCATCCAACGATCGCTGCCCGCTTCGGCACAGCAACAACACCGGCGCATTTTTATCGGGAACCGCTTCGGCTACCTGCTCGACAAACGAGCTATTGACTTGCCAATCCGGATATTCTTTCCATGGAATATGAACCGCGCCTATCGGGTGTCCGACGTGGCTATGTTCCATTTTAGTCCTGACATCGATCAGTACGGCGCTCCGATCGGTTTGCAATAATTGCCATGCTTGTTTCGGTTCTAAGTTTTCTACCATAATGGAATCGATCGACTAAATTTAACGGATGGTATTCGGGAGATGCTTTTCAAACAGATCGGGACGGATTCAATTTCTTGCTTTTAAAACCATTAGAATTTGAATAAAATTATACCCGTCGTAGATCAAAATTCGGCGACTGGGTGTCCGCTAAAGGACGCCGTAAATACGTCCATGCAGGCAAAGCCATTATCGGACACCCAGGCGCCTCCTCTGGCACTGCCGAAATTTCAAGTGTGAACGGTATATCATTTTCTACCAATGAATTGAGCTTCATTTCTGAGGCCTAACTCTATGTCGCCTATCGATCCGTATTCCCGATAATAAATCGGCTTTAATTCGGCAAATAATTCCAATAATTCGCCTTCAGCCAATAAAAAATCGGGATTGTTCGGCCCTCTTTCAACGACTTTCTCGCGGGTATACGTCTGATAAAACAACAAACCGCCGGGATTCAACGCGTCTATTATCGCATCACACAGACTCCGGTCAAGAAATCGACTGATAACAATGACATCGAAGCGATAGCCGGAGAAAGATTTTTTATCTATGGCCCATTGCTTCGCCTGAATAGCCAAGCCTTTCTTGTCGGCATCATTCTGCAATTTTTCTACCGCTACGGTCGATATATCCCAGGCAAAAACAGACAAACCTGCCGCAGCAAGTAATCGAGCATTAGCACCTAAGCCGCAAGCCAAATCCAAAGCAGCGCCATTTTGCGGCAACAAAAAAGCATTTTCCGATAAAACTTCAGCAGGCCTGTATTCCGAAATATTGGCTTGACGGTAAACGGCATCCCATTTTGCCGCAATTTCATTAATTGCGTTAGATCCCATCGATACCGACTCGCCTAGGCAGCCACTCCTGCAAAAAATCCAAAAACTTTCTGACTTTGGTAGACAGATATTTTCGATGCGGATAAACGGCGTGTATCTCCAGGGGCGCCAACTCATAGCTTTCCAATACCGGCATCAACTTACCTTTTTCTATATCCCTCCCGACAATATATCTAGGCAACATCACCATTCCTAGGCCTTCTATCGCACCGACTCGAATCGGATCGGCCACGTTAGCGACGATGCGCCCTTTCACCTTGATCATCAAATCACCATAAGGGCCCTTGAACCGCCATTGATCCCTCGGCGGAATCGACCAATTTACCAAACAGCTATGATCGGTTAAGTCCTCGGGCGTTTTAGGAATGCCATATTGTTGGAAATAACCGGGAGCTCCGCAAACCACCAAAGGCGAACTGGCGAGTTTGCGCGCAATCATACTGGAATCTTCGACACCGCCCAAATTTATCGCGAGATCAATACCCTCATCGATCAGGTCACCCATATTGCCTTGCAAAATGATAGTCACCTCCAGATCGGGATACAACTTGAGAAATTCCGATATCGCCGGCGCAATTTGGGTGGCGCCGATGACTTGCGGCGCACTGATTTTCAGCGTTCCGCGCGGCTCGGTCTGCAGTTGCGTTACAGTAGCTTCCATTTCTTCGATATCATCCAATACCTGTTGGCAACGCTCCAAATACGATGCGCCCATTTCTGTCAGACTCAGACTTCGCGTGGTTCTATTAAACAGCCGAGTGCCTAAATGTTCTTCCAATTGCATGATATGCTTGGTCGCCATGGCTCTCGAAATATCCAAATCGCGTGCGCCGCCGGCAAAACTGCCGGCCTTTGCCACCCGAACGAAAACATTCATACTGGTTAATTTGTCCATTTATCTCTCTTTGAGTTTCAATTGCTCGAGTCAACAGCTTAACCCGTTGCTTACGATAATTCCGTTTTAGAATCGATCCGCCACTACAATACGCAACTATCGCTTGCCATTTATTTCGTTTTTACTTAATATTCCCGCCGCTATAGTAGCGCCATAAGCGAAATTTCAAGACTCCACCTTCCAAACAAACATCTCGATAAATTAGCCCAAGAAAAAGATCGCTAGTTTGCATGCCTTTTTGTTTCCAATCAAGAAACAATTTATCAACAAATCAGCCTATTGTCTGCTGAAATAATCTCTGTATAGTATTTCCCAAGCCCGCTGTAAAACTTCATTGGCTCGCTAATAGTCAACGATACCCATGCATCGGAGAACCCTTATTCGTTGAATTTAACTGCAACTTGCCGGAATACCATCGACTTGATAGAAAATTCCTATGCAGATTCGTTTACCATGTTCTAACCCTCCTGGTGTAGTACCAACAAGCAGTTCCTCCTCAAAACTCTGCTTGATTTTTCACCTCCCTCTGCTTTCAAGCATTGGGAGGTTTTTTTTGTCTCTTTAATCATGCTCTACTATTTTTTCCAAATAATTCGGCGATGAATTATTCGCGGCATAACTATTCGTCGAGTTGTTGAATAGCCAATCGTCGATATCGCATTGAGGGGAAAAGCCCGATACCGCTTGTTTCAAAATCATCCGGACTTGCCGATAATCGTCAACTAAGGCAGCCTGCTCCATTGCCGACAACAATTTTTCAAGCTCATTCAAAGCAATAACCTCTTCTTCGGCCCGCATGATACGCGGATGGTCGGTTACGGAAACATTATCGCCTATCAACAACTCTTCATAGAGCTTTTCTCCCGATCGCAAACCGGTAAATACAATCTCGATATCGCCGTCAGGTCGCGCATCACCCTTGACCGTTAAACCGCTAAGCTTGATCATACGTTTCGCCAAGTCCAAAATCTTGACCGGTTCGCCCATATCCAAAACAAAAACATCGCCGCCCTGACCCATTGCACCAGCCTGTATCACCAATTGAGCGGCTTCGGGTATCGTCATGAAATAACGAATGATTTTCGGATCGGTCACAGTCACCGGCCCTCCCTTGGCAATTTGTTCACGGAATAACGGCACGACAGAACCCGACGAGCCCAACACATTGCCGAAACGCACCATCGTAAACCGCGTTGCTCGCGGGTTTTGATTTTCAATGCTTAAGGCTTGTAAAATCAGCTCGGCAAAGCGCTTGGTCGCCCCCATCGTGTTAGTTGGCCGTACCGCCTTATCCGTCGATATCAATACGAAAGTCTCTACATTCGCGTTGATAGCGGCGCGGGCAGTGTGTAAAGTGCCGAATATATTATTCCGAACCGCTTCGCCCGGGTTTTTCTCAACCATCGGCACATGCTTATAAGCGGCGGCATGATAGATCGTTTCCACGCCGAATGCCCGGCAAATTTTTTCGACTCGACTCCCGTTAACCACCGATCCGAGAACAGCAATGATTTGCGTATCGACAGCATCCGATTTTGCCAAATAAAGATTTAACTCCCTCTCGACCTCATAGAGCGCAAACTCGCATTGCTCATATAAAATCAATACCTTAGGTTGCAACTGAATAATTTGCCGGCATAACTCCGAGCCGATCGAACCGCCGGCACCGGTAACCATTACTTTTTTACCGGTCGTATTGGCGGTCAATAAAGTTTGATCCGGAACCACTGCATCCCGACCCAACAAATCGGCGATATCCACTTCTTGCAATTCATCGAACGTCACCTTCCCTTGCGCGATATCGGACATTCCGGGCATTGACCGAACATGGACCGGATAAGGCTCCAAAAGGCGAATGATCTCACTTCGCCGGCTTCTAGCAACCGACGGCATCGCCAACAGAATATCGGTAACGGCAAATTTATCGATTAAATAACTTAACGCGGTAAACGGATGAATCTTAATGCCGTTAATTTTTTGCCCATGCAATAAGGCATTGTCGTCGATAAATGCAATCGGCCGAAAATCATGACCATGCGCCAATGCTGAAGACAACTGCACCCCCGCACTTCCTGCTCCATAAATGATGACATTGTTGCGGCGACACAATTCCGGATCGGCACCCCTTGCCATGCGCGCATATTGCTCGCCAAACCACCATCGCGCCATAAACCGGCTCCCACCGGCAAATAACAACATGATCAACCAATTTAGCGGCGGAACCGTCCTCGGCACCAAGCCTACTCTCAATTGAAACACCAATGCGGCAAATATCAACGCATACAAAGTAACCGCTTGAATGATCGTCGCTAACGCTCTGACGCCGATATAACGAATAATCGCCCGGTATAATCCCATTCTGATAAAAATAGGAATGACGATGCAAGGAGCCAACACAAACAAGATCCAAACGCGGTCTTCTGGAACATAAAACTCACCAAACCGCAAAGAAAACGCTAGCCACAGTGCGAAAACCGCAAAAAACACGTCAGCACTCATCGTTATCGACGCTTTTTTAGGCCGCGATAATCTTAAAAACCAGTCCGCTAAATTTTCCATGCTCTTTAACCCTTCCAAAATGAAACTCACCGAATTGCTAAACGTACAGGTCTCGCCTGATCCGAATCGAACTCGGTAACATGAAGGATTTCCAATCGAAAGACTTGTATGCCGATCGCCAGTTTTTGCTCATGCACCGTCACCTAGCATTTCGATGTCGAATCCGACTACCGAACGGCTTTCCTTGCTGAATTCGACGCCGATCAAATGTATCGGCA